>JAEUIF010001410.1 GCA_016795185.1 Planctomycetia bacterium
AACCAGGACATCCCGCAGGAATTGAAGACGCCGCAGCGCCCAGGCAAAAAGTAGTTCCACTCACAGGGGACCCCGGGCTTGGCCCTGGTCCTCATCACTGATAGGCTTCTCGCTATGGAGGCATTATGGCTGGGAAACGGACCTGCTGCTCGGCAAGAGGTGATCGCCCATGACGGATAGCGTGGTACGGCAGGAACTGTCAGCGAACGAGGACGGCCAACTAGTCCGGGTCAACGTCTATCGCGATCCCTGGGGCGAGTACACGCTCGGAGCCGACGGCGCGAAGAGCTACCAGGGGCGCACCCTGACGGCAGCCGGCTGGCGGGAATGCCCGGACGCGCGGACGCTGCTGAATTGTCTAACGGTGCCGCTGAGCCCGCGCAAGTCGCGGCTACTCGCTGTCGCCTGTTGCCGGCGATTGCTGCCCCTGACGCCTGACGTTCGCTGCGAGCGCGCCGTGGAGGTCGCCGAGCGCTACGCCGACGGCCTGGCCGGCGAGGCGGAACGCCTGGCAGCCCGGCAGGCGGCGCGCTCGGCCGCCGTGGCCTACGCCGGCAACCGCGCGCGGAGCGGCGATGCGCTGTGGCTTCTCGCACGCGAAATTCGTCAGTGCCTGGATCGTCAGATAGAAGCACGGAGTTTCATCTGGGGTTGCCTGGCCGTCGCGCGCGCCACGGGCGACATGGCGGTTCACGCCCTGGAATGCGCCTGGCAAGCCGACCTGCTGCGGCATCTCGTCGGCAACCCGTTCCAACCATACCCCGCGCCCAGGTGCTGGCCGTCGCTGGTGGTGGACCTGGCCCGGCAGCTGTATGCTGGCGCGGATGTGCGGCTGATCCTGCACGATGCCTTGCTCGATGCGGGGCATGCTGAACTTGCCGAGCATTTCCGCGCGGAGGAAGGGCACCCGAAAGGCTGCTGGGCGTTGGATCGGGTGCTCGGTAGGTGCTGAGTCGAGCCACGGACGGAGCTCCTGGGTTCGATCCGACGCGCCCGGATCGACCGCGCTCACTTCCCCAGGTCCGGCGCTGGCGCCACGCGCGGCAGGTCGTGGTGGGTTTCGCGGTTGGGGCGGATGCGTTGCTCGTTCGGCTTCAGGCCGTCGCCGCCGCCGTCGGTCATCAGCGCCGCGCCCGACCCCATGTGGGCCAGGTCGCTGGTCCGCGCCTTCTTGATCTCCTGGCCCTTGTCCACCTCGTCGGTCCAGTACCAGACCGTCAGCACGATGTTGTCGCGGTCCTCGGTATGGGTGATCGAGATGATGTCTTCCCGCTTCAGCTTGTTGGCGAACTCCAGGCCCGCCTTGAACAGCTTCTCGCGCGAAGCCATCTTGCTGTCGAACGCCTTGAACGTGATACGCATGGCGAGACCTCGCATCGGTGGCTGCGGAGCGCAGGACGGGCCTTTCCTGTCGTACCGGATTGGTCCATAATCTTCTCCGGCGACGATGGCCGCGTCACGAACTGGTTCCCCGCAGACAAAGGACTTCCCCATGTTCGATTTGCAGAGCGTCCAGGCAGCCCTCCGCCAACTCGGGTTCGACGGTTGGCTGCTCTACGACTTCCGTGGGCTCAACGTGCTGGCGCGGCGCGTGCTCGGCATCGTGCCGGAAACGATGCTGTCGCGCCGCTGGTTCTACTACGTGCCGGCCCAGGGCGAACCGCGCAAGCTGGTCCACCGGATCGAGCCGCATGCCCTGGATGCTCTGCCTGGTTCAGCACTAGCATACCTCCGTTGGCAGGAACTGGAGGCCGGTGTGCGCGAAATTCTTGGCGGGGCCAAGCGGGTGGCGATGGAGTACGTGCCGCGCAACGCCAACCCCTACGTCTCGCGCGTCGATGCCGGCACCGTGGAACTGGTGCGTTCCTGCGGCGCGGAGGTGCTGCCCTCCGGCGACCTGATCCAGCTGTTCGAGGCATGCTGGGATGATAGTCAATGGGCCATGCACCAGGAAGCCGCCGTGCATACCCGCAGCGCCTTCGACGCTGCTTTTGCCTTCATCGCCGAGCGGGTCCAGCAGCAGGGCACGGTTCACGAACTCGACGTACAAAAGCGCATTCTGGATCACTTCGCCGCACACGGGCTGGTCACCGATCATTCGCCCATCTGCGCCGTCGGCCCGCACAGCGGCGATCCGCACTACGAGCCGAAACCCGGCGACGCGGGGAAGATCAAGCAAGGGGACTTCGTCCTCATCGACCTGTGGGCCAAACTCGACCGGCCCCGCGCGGTCTACAGCGACCTGACCTGGACCTGCTTCGTGGGGAAGCAGGTGCCGGAGCAGTACGAGAAAATCTTCCAGATCGTGGCACGGGGCCGCGACGCCGCCATCGCCAAGGTGCGCGACGCTTTCGCGGCAAAGCAGCAGTTGCAGGGCTGGGAAGTGGACCAGGCGGCGCGCGACGTGATCGACAGCGCGGGCTACGGGCAGTATTTCTGCCATCGCACCGGGCATTCCATCGGTCAGGAGACGCACGGCAACGGCGCGAACATGGACAACCTGGAAACCCGCGAGGAACGCCGGGTGCTGCCCCGCACCTGCTTCTCGGTGGAGCCGGGGATCTATTTGCCGGAGTTCGGCGTACGCAGTGAGACCAATGTGTTCGTGGATGCGCGGTCGCAGGTCCATGTGACCGGCGGCGCGCTACAGACCACGGTGAAGACGCTGTTATGATGTGCTATTGCAATCTCAAGGGAATTGTTGCGTAACAGATAGTCTTTCTGGGTGCCATGCCCACGGCTCTGCGTGGGCATGGGCAGCCTGTGCCACTCTCATGCCCACGCAGAGCCGTGGGCATGGCACCCAAGTCTCCCATTGAGCGAGGTGTCTCGTGCATCTGCACTAAACCGCAAGCGGTCGAGGCGTTATTCCTTTTCGAGTTTCTTGCGGGCTTCTTCGAGCGACTTGCGCTGCGCCGGCGTCGGTTCCGGCGCGCGCAGCTTCAGCTTGGCGATGGTCGAAGTCAGAATGTCGGCCACCAGCACGCGCGTCGCCCATTTCTGGTCGGCGGGGATCACGTACCACGGCGCCCAGTCGGTGCTGGTGGCGTTCAGTGCCGACTCGTAGGCTTCCTGGTATTCGTCCCAGTAGGCGCGCTCCGCCAGGTCGGCGGCCTCGAACTTCCAGTTCTTCGAGGGTTTTTCCAGCCGTTCCATGAAGCGTTTTTTCTGCTCGTCCTTGGAGAGGTGCAGAAAGAACTTGAGGACGATGACGCCGTTGCGCGTCAAATGGCGCTCGAAGGCGTTGATGTCGTCGTAGCGGTCCTGCCAAAAAGTCTTGCCGCACAGTTCCGATGGAATCTTTTGCAGTCCCAGCCACTCCGGATGCACCTTCACGATCAGCACATCCTCGTAGTACGAGCGGTTGAAGATGCCGATGCGGCCGCGCTCCGGCAGCCATTTCTGGGAACGCCAGAGGAAAGTGTGGCTCAAGTCCTCGGATGATGGGCGTTTGAAACTGTAGACCTGGCAGCCCTGCGGATTGACACCCGACATGACGTGCTTGATGATGCTGTCCTTGCCGGCGGCATCCATCGCCTGGAAGATGGCCAGCACGGCCCAACTATCGTTCGCGAAGAGCAGTTGCTGCGCTTCGGACAGTTCCTGCAAGGTCCGCTTGAGGACTTCCTGCGCGCCTTCCTTGACGAGAACCTTGTGAGCGTCGAGCCCACCGTTCGCCTGCACCCAGCTGGTGGCATAATCCTTCAGGCGGATGCGTTTGCCCGTCGGCACGCGCAGGCGGTCGAGGTCGTCTTTGGAAAGCATGGGGTTCTCAAAACTCGGCACACTCAGGGCAACACGCGGAAGCTGTCCAGCGCCTGCTGAATCTCCAGTTCGATCAGCGGAAAGCGACGCTTCATGGCCCAGGCGCGGACCACGAAGACCCGGTCGCCGCCAGCGCCCGGGACGAGGCGGACCAGGTAGGTCAGCCACTGGGGGCCGACCTTGACGTCGAACAGCACCTGGAGGCAGTGCCGGCCCGCCACGGTCACTTCCTTCTTCTCGTGGACGGTCAGGCCGCGCGGCCGGAGGGCCGGGTTGCCGTGGTTGTTCCAGTTGCGGCCGTCGCGGAAGCCGTCGAGCAACAACTCGCGGTAAGACTCCAGCGACCGGCCGCCCAGGAAATCGCCGCTCACGTCGAGGTAAGCATCCCGGCCGACATTGACCAGCACCAGGTCGCTGTCGGGCACCAGTTCTTCCGCCAGCGTGGCGTTGGCCACGCCCCACTGCTTCGAGGGCCGGCGGATCGAGAAGCCATCGTCCGGACGACTGATCTCCAGCGGCCCGTCGCGCTCCACCTGTGCGCCCATGACGCCTTCGCGAAGCAAGTCCAGGCCGAAGAGTTCGGTGCGCAGGACCGCCAGGCCCGTCAGCACGGTGAACACCACGCCGAGCACAATGCCAAAGATCGCGAAGCCGACGCCCGCGACCTGTCGGCGGCAGCGTGCAATGTGAATCAGGCCCGCAATGCCCAGGACGATAGCTAGCACCGGGCCGATGAACGTCAGCGCCAGCACCAGGCCGACGACCACGCTGGCCAGCGCGAAGCCCGAGGTGCGCAGCGGTTGCTGGCGAGCGGCCGGCACGGCCACCGGCTGCTGGCATTCCGGACAGGACACGGTTTGCCCCGCGAAAGCTTCTTCGACCTCGAAGCGGGCGTTGCAGGAGCAAACCACGGACAGGGCCATGCGATTCGCCTCTACGGCTGGGTAATGCAGCTCGGCGGGCTACTTAAAGGCCAGCGGGTGTGCCGACGTTTGCTGCGGCAACGACGGCAGCATTTGGGGCT
>JAEUIF010001464.1 GCA_016795185.1 Planctomycetia bacterium
CTCTACTTCCTCGACAAGATCTTCGGCGGCGCGGTGCCGACCGAGTACGTCCCGTCCGTGGAGCAGGGCTTCCGGATGGGGTGCGTCAAGGGCGCCAAGTACGGCTTCCCGTGCGTGGACATCCTGGCGACGCTGCTCGACGGCAAGGCCCACGACGTGGACAGTTCGGCCGACACCTTCAAGCTGGCGGCCATCGAGAGCTTCCGCGATGCGCAGATCAAGGCGGGCCTACAGTTGCTGGAGCCGATCATGAACGTGATGGTCCATGCGCCGGGCAACTACTTGGGCGACCTGACGCGCGACGTCAGCCGGCGGCGCGGCGAAATCCTCAACACGTCGCTGGAGAAGGGCCGTTGCCAGCTGCACGCCTACGTGCCGTTGGCCGAGTTGTTCGGCTACACTTCCGAGTTGCGTAACTTCACCAGCGGCACGGCGGCCTTCACGATGGAGCCGAGCCATTACGCGGCGGTCAAGGAAGAGCTGGCCGACTTGCGCGAAGCGAGCTAACTGCTATCTCCTTCGCCCCCACGACCCGGCGGGCCGGCAAGTTTACTTGCTGGCCCGCCGGGTTTATTGTTGCGCACGCCGCATTCGCGAAGAATGTTTGACCTCCGGGGCTGGCCGCCTTACGCTGGCGGACAATCCGCATTCCTCACCCCGCGAGGCCACTCACCATGAAGCGCGTCTGCCACCTCGTTCTTGTCGTGCTGGCGGCCACCGCCGCCGTCTCCTGGGCCGCGGAACCCGATCCGTCCCGAATCTTCAAGGACGGTGAACTGCCGCAGGACGCTCGGCTCGGCAAGCCCAAAGACTACAACGGCTACTTCCCCTGGACGCCGCCCACCAGCAAGGAAGCCTGGGATACGCGCCGCCAGGAAGTCCTTGAGCAGGTGCTGATCGCCAATGGCCTCTGGCCCATGCCGCCGAAGACGCCGCTGAACCCCACCATCCACGGCAAGATCGACCGCGACGAGTACACCATCGAGAAAGTGTTTTTCGCCAGCGAACCCGGCCACTACGTTTGCGGCAACCTCTACCGGCCCAAGGGCAAAACGGGCAAGTTGCCTGCGGTCCTGTGTCCGCATGGCCACTGGGCCAACGGCCGCTTCTTCGAGGCCAACGAGAAGGCCATCGAGAAGGAACTGGCCAGCGGCGCGGAAAAGACCAAGGAAGGCGCACGCTACCCACTCCAGGCGCGCTGCGCGACGCTGGCCCGGCTGGGCTGCGTGGTGTTTCACTACGACATGGTCGGCTACGCGGATAGCCAGCAAATCAAGCACCGCGCCGGCTTCCTCGACCCGCAGGCCGAGTTGCGCTTGCAGAGCTTTTTCGGACTGCAAACCTGGAACAGCATCCGCGCTCTGGACTTCCTGCTCGGACTGCCGGACGTCGATCCGCAGCGCGTGGGTGTGACGGGTGCGAGCGGCGGCGGCACGCAGACCTTCATCCTCTGCGCCATCGACGACCGGCCGGCGGCCAGCTTCCCGGCGGTGATGGTGTCCACGGCCATGCAGGGCGGCTGCATCTGCGAGAATTGTTCGTACCTGCGGGTGAACACCGGCAATATCGAACTGGCGGCGCTCGCCGCGCCGAAGCCTGTCGGCATGGCGGCGGCCAACGACTGGACCAAGGACATCGAAACCAAGGGACTGCCGGAATTGAAGTCGCTCTACAAGCTGTACGGCGCGGAAGACAAGGTGATGGCCAAGCACTTCCCGTTTCCGCACAACTACAATCAGGTCAGCCGTGAGTTGATGTACAACTGGTTCAACAAGCACCTCAAACTGGGCCACAACGAAGCCATTACTGAGAAGCCCTTCGAGCCGACGCCCGTCAAGGAACTGTCGGTCTTCGACGAGCAGCATCCGCTGCCCAAGGACGCCGTGGATGCCGACGGGCTGCGCAAGTACCAGACCGAGACTTCCGACAAGCAGATCGCCGCACTGAAACCGCGCGATGCCGAGGGTCTGAAGGAGTATCGTCGGGTGATTGGTGCCGCGCTGCGGACGATGATGAACGACCGCTTGCCGAAGGCGGACGACATCGAAAGCAAGAACGTCGGCGAGGTGACCGAGAAGGACGGGGTGCGTTTCCGCCGGATGCTGCTCGGCCGTAAGGGGGCGGGCGAGCAGGTGCCGGTGGTGGCCATGGCGGGCAAGGAGTTCGACGGCACCGCCGTCGTCTGGATTCACTCAGCGGGCAAGAGCAGCCTCTGGCAAGACGGCAAACTGACGCCGGCCGCGAAGGCCATCCTGGACCGAAAGGCGGGCATCATCGCGCCGGACGTCTTCCTTACCGGCGAGTTTGGCAGCAAAGCGCCGCCGATCAATACGGGCTATGCGGGCTATACGTTCGGGTACAACCGCACGGTGCTGGCTAACCGAGTCCACGACATTTTGACCGTGGTTGCAGCCACACTCGCGGAAAAGGGCACCAAGAAAGTCCATCTGCTGGGCTGGGAGCAAGCCGGGCCGTGGGTGTTGCTGGCCCGCCCGCTATGCGGCGATGCCGTCGCCCGGACGGCGGCGGACTACCACCGCTACCGCTTCGACGCCGTGCAAGAAATGAACGATGAGATGATGCAACCTGGAGCGCTCAAGTATGGCGGACTGCCGGCCCTCGCGGCGCTGAGCGCGCCGGCCG
>JAEUIF010001489.1 GCA_016795185.1 Planctomycetia bacterium
GTGCGTGCAGGCGATCCGCGAACTGGAAACGGTCTGGGGGACCGCCGAGGATTTTAACCGGACAAGACCACAGGCGGCGCAGACCGCGAACGACTTGCTCGCGGATCTGGAGCAAATCTTCGCGGACGAGTGGGCCGCCGCGCATGAAACACAACCGTTGCACTAACAACGGGCGGCCCCGGCCGAAACGGCCGTGGCCAGCACGATCAACTGTTCAACCCTGAAACCGGGGAGACGTGATATGAGCACCGGTGAAGTCAACTACGATCGCATCAACGATTACGGCGCTGTCCGGATCAGCCTGGCCAGCCCTCACGATATCCGCAGCTGGTCCTTCGGCGAGGTCAAGAAGCCGGAGACCATCAACTACCGCACCTACCGGCCCGAAAAGGACGGCTTGTTCTGCGAGCGCATCTTCGGCCCGGAAAAGGACTGGGAATGCGCCTGCGGCAAGTACCGCGGCATGAAGTACAAGGGCATGATCTGCGACCGCTGCGGCGTCAAGGTCACGCACTCGCGCGTCCGCCGCAAGCGCATGGGCCATATCGAGCTGGCCGCGCCTGTGGTCCATATCTGGTTCTTCAAGGCCATGCCCAGCCGCCTGGGCACCCTGCTCGACATGAAGACCACCAGCCTGGAAAAGATCATCTACTTCCAGGACTACGTGGTCACCAACCCGGCCGGCACGCCGCTCAAGGAACGGCAACTGCTCACCGAGGACGACTACCGCAAGGCCCGCGAAGCCTACGGCGAGGAGTTCGAGGCCAACATGGGCGCGGAGGCCATCAAGAAGCTCCTCGAAGCGCTCAACCTGGTGGACCTGTCGAAGCTGCTGCGCGACGAGTTGCACAAGCTGAATCAGAAGGAAAAGCCGTCCAAGCAGAAGCAGCGCGACCTGGTCAAGCGCCTCAAGGTGGTCGAATCGCTGCGCGACAGCGCCAACAAGTGCGAGTGGATGGTCCTGGAGTGCATCCCGGTCATCCCGCCCGACCTGCGCCCGCTGGTGCTGCTCGACAGCGGCAACTTCGCCACGTCGGACTTGAACGACCTCTACCGCCGCATCATCAACCGCAATAACCGCCTCAAGAAGCTGGTGGACCTCAACGCGCCCGAGGTCATCATCCGCAACGAGAAGCGCATGTTGCAGCAGTCGGTGGATGCGCTGTTCGACAACAACCGCTGCAAGCGCCCGGTGCTCGGTTCGTCGAACCGGCCGCTCAAATCGCTGACCGACATGATCAAGGGCAAGCAGGGCCGCTTCCGCGAAAACCTGCTCGGCAAGCGCGTCGACTACTCGGCCCGTTCCGTCATCGTGGTCGGCCCGGAATTGCGCCTGCACCAGTGCGGTCTGCCCAAGAAGATCGCCCTGGAACTCTTCCAGCCGTTCATCATCCGCCGGCTCAAGGAACTGGGCCACGCCGACACCATCAAGTCGGCCAAGAAGATGCTCGAACGCAAGGACGATCAGGTCTGGGACATCCTCGAGGAAGTCATCAAGAACCATCCGGTGCTGCTCAACCGCGCCCCGACCCTGCACCGCATGGGCATCCAGGCGTTCGAGCCGGTGCTGATCGAGGGCAATGCCATCCGCATTCACCCGCTGGTGTGCAAGGGCTTTAACGCCGACTTCGACGGCGACCAGATGGCCGTCCACTTGCCGCTGTCCATCGAGGCGCAGGTCGAAGCCACCGTGCTGATGATGTCCACCAATAACATCTTCAGCCCGGCCAATGGCCAGCCGATCATCACGCCCAGCCAGGACATCGTGATGGGTTGCTACTACCTGACCGCCGTTCGCGGCGAGCTGGGCGACGCGGCCGAGGTGGGCGAAGGGGCCATCTTCTTCGACAAGAAAGACCCCTACCGCATGCCCTGCTTCACCAGCGCGGCCGAGGTTTTCCTTGCGTTCGCGCAGAAGAAGGTCGGTGTGCATGCTCGCATCAAGGTCAAGCTGCCGATCGAGAAGAAGGTCATCGGCGAGGTCCGTTACGAGAAGGACCGCGTCAAGGTTGAGGAAATTCCCCGCGCTTCGGACAACCTGGTGAACACCACCGTGGGCCGGGTGATCTTCAACGACATCCTGAATCCGAAGATGGCGTTCTACGACCTGCCGCTGTCGGGCAAGCACCTGAGCCGCATCATCGCCGACTGCTACTTGGTGCTCGGGCGGCGCGAGACCATCGACCTGCTCGACCGCATGAAGGAGCTGGGCTTCCGCGAATCGACCCGCAGCGGCCTGAGCTTCGCCACCGACGACCTGAAGACGCCGACCATCAAGGAGTCGGTCATCAAGGAAACCGAGAAGGAAGTCGAGAAGGTCCAGAAGCAGTACCAGCGCGGCATCATCACCGACCTGGAGCGCTACAACAAGATCATCGACCTCTGGACGCACGCCCGCGACCAGATCACCCGGCAGATGATGCACGACCTCCAGCACGATGTGCGCGAGGGCAAGCCGTACCTGAACCCGATCCTGATCATGGCCGATTCCGGCGCACGCGGTAACCAGCAACAGATTCGCCAGCTCGCCGGTATGCGCGGCCTGATGGCCAAACCGTCCGGGCAGATCATCGAGACGCCGATCAAGGCCAACTTCCGCGAGGGCCTGAGCGTGCTCGAATACTTCAGTTCCACGCACGGCGCCCGTAAGGGTCTTGCCGACACGGCATTGAAGACCGCCGACTCCGGCTACTTGACTCGCAAGCTGGCCGACGTGGCGCAGAACGTGGTCATCACGATGCACGACTGCGGCACGACTCAGGGCATCACCAAGGGCGTGGTGTACAAGGGCGAGGAAATCGAGCGCTCGCTGTCGGAATCGATTCGCGGGCGCGTCAGTCGCAACAACATCTCCACGATCACGGGCGAAACCATCGTCCGCGAGAACGAGATGATTACCTGGGACCAGGCGCGCAAAATCGAGGCGCTGGGCCTGGACAAGATCATCGTCCGCAGCCCGATGACCTGCCAGGCGGCGCTGGGCGTCTGCCGGCTGTGCAACGGCATGGACCTGTCCACCGGCGCGCTGGTGGAAGAAGGCATGGCCGTCGGCATCATCGCCGCCCAGTCCATCGGCGAGCCGGGCACGCAGCTGACCATGCGTACCTTCCACATCGGCGGCGTCGCCCGCCGGGCCATTGAAGACAGCGAAATCAAGGCCAAGAAGGCGGGCACGATCAAGCTGGAACGCATCTCGGCGGTCGTCAACGACCAGGCGCAGCGCGTCGCCCTGACGCGCAACGGCGAGATGTCGATCCTCGGCCCGAAGGACCGCATCCTGGAGCAGTTCTCCATCCCCAACGGTGCGGTGCTGCTGGTGGACGACGGGCAGCAGGTGCAGGTCGGCCACGTGCTCTGCAAGTGGGACCCGCACATGGTGCCGATCATCGCCGAGGTGGGCGGCAAGATCCGCTTCGACGAAATCGAGGAAGGCGAAACGCTCCGCAAGGAGCGCGACCTGTCCACCGGCCTGGAACGCTGGGTCATCATGGAGCACAAGGGCGACCTGCACCCGCAGATCGTCATCGAGGACGACCGCGGCCAGAGCCTGGCCTTCTACTACGTGCCGGAAAAGGCGTACCTGGAAGTGCGGCCGGGCCAGAAAGTTTCGGCCGGCACGATGGTGGCCAAGACGCCGCGCGAAGTGGGCGGCACCCAGGACATTACCGGCGGTCTGCCCCGCGTCACGGAAATCTTCGAGGCGCGCCGGCCGCGCGAGCCAGCAGTGATGGCCGAGATCGCCGGCATCGTCCGCCTGGGCGAGAAGCGCCGCGGCAAGCGCTCGATCATGGTGCAGCCGGTGGACGACCAGGGCCGCTCGATCGGCGAGGAGCGCGAGCACCTGGTCCCGCATGGCAAGCACCTGCGCGTTCACACCGGCGACTACGTCCGTGAAGGCGACGCCCTGGTGGACGGCCCGCTGGTGCCGCACGACATCCTGCGCATCAGCGGCATTGAAGCCGTGCAGCAGTACCTGGTCCGCGAGGTGCAGTCGGTCTACCGCAGCCAGCGCGTGGAAATTGACGACAAGCACATCGAGATCATCGTCGCCCAGATGCTGCGCAAGGTAAAGGTGCAGACGATGGGCGACACCGGCCTGCTGCCCGGCCTGGTCATCGACAAGTTCGGCTTCCGGGAGATCAACGACCGTCTCAAGCAGTGCGTGAAGATCAAGAACCCGGGCGACTCGAAGTTCGAGGAAGGCAAGATCGTCACCAAGGACAACTTCGAGGAGGAGAAGGCCCGCCTGGAGGCCGAAGGCAAGAAGCCGCCGAGCTGGACGCCGCCGACGATGGCCACCTGCGAAGTACAGCTCCTGGGCATCACCAAGGCGGCGGTGCAATCGGAGAGCTTCATCTCGGCGGCTAGTTTCCAGGAAACGACCAAGGTGCTGACCGAGGCCGCGCTGGCGGGCAAGGTTGATTACCTGGTCGGCCTCAAGGAGAACGTCATCCTCGGCCACCTGGTGCCCGCTGGTACCGGCTTCAAGACGCACCAGGAAGCCGAGGTCCGCATTAACGTGCCGCGCGGCGACGGTCGGTCGGCAGTCGCAGCCAGCAGTCTCGAACCGGCTGCCGTGGACGGCTGAACGTAGCAACTCAGTCGGCGAACCGGGAGCGTCAGCGACCGGCATGAGCCAATGCTCGGGGCGGATGTCGATGTTGCCATCGACCTCCGCCCCTTTCTCGTTCATCTCCGCCAATCAGTCCGACCGCCACGACCAGCGACGCCCGCAATTTCGACTGGCTAGCACGGCGTCGGTCGATTGGACATTGGTCGAAGTAATCGCGGTGGGCGTCGACTCCCCCCCCTGATTTTTGCCCGGCAGCACTCGGGGTTTGCTGCCCAGCAGTCGGCGCCGGCCC
>JAEUIF010001495.1 GCA_016795185.1 Planctomycetia bacterium
AAGCCGTGTTGAAGGCCGTCAGCTTTTCCTCGGTGCGGTCGATCAGCTGCTGCGACTGCTTGACCAGCTTCTTGGCCTCCTCCAGCGACCGCTGGTCCTTGAAGACGTTCAGGATATTCTTCGTTTTGACCTTGCTTTCCAGTTCCTTCACCGCGAGGCCGGCCTCGCGCAAGGCGCGGTTCTGGAGCAACTCCAAATGCTTGGCCACGTCCAGCCGATTCGACTTGATCTCGTCGAGTTCGCGCTGCCAGTCCAGGGCGGCATTTTTGCGCAGCAGCTTTTCCCCTTTTTCCGGCACCGCTTTCTTTTTCAGCTCGTTGAATTTTTGATTGAGCTTGGTGAACTTACCCTCGATGGTCTCCACGAGCGGCTGAAACGTTTGCGTCGTCTTCCGGCAGGTCGTCATCAATTCTTCCGTTTTCTGGCCCATGAGGTACTCTCCGAAATGGGAAAATGAAATGGGTGTACAATTCCGGACTGTACGGCACTACCGAGCGGTGTGGCACGAGATGAGGCGAATGCCTGCAAACCACGCAGACTTCCAACTATAAAATGCGTTCCCGTTCCAGGCAAATCAGGGCACGATCAAAGGATGGAAGCAGGGTGCTGGGCCCGCGCTGTCGAGCCCAAAGCACGAGCTGGTGCAGACGCACGGCATACGCTGACACGCCCACTACCACACTGCCGGCACCGACCATATCCGTGCAGGCCGCTTCAAGGCGATTGCCGTGAAGCGCGACGACCCGGCGCGGGACCAATGGCGAATCGGTCCCGCGCCGGGTCGTTGGAGGCTGCCAGCACCTACTATCGACGCGCCAGGCGCTCTCGAAGATTCCCGGCATGTCGGGTCAGCGCATCCAGGCTCACTTGCTGTGCGACCGAAATCGGTTGCAAGCCCTCCGCGTTCAAGACACTGCCGTCCGCGCCGATCAACGTGGACATGGGTGCCAGCAATTCCACCGCGAAGGCGTTGGCGCGCATTTCGATCAGGCGGTCGCTGTCTGCCCCACGGCCTTCAAAGCGCGCCAGGCCGAGCATCCGCGACCGGTCGAAGAGCAGATGGCACCATTCGTGGGCCAGGGTGATCCGACGGCCGCTGGGTCCGCTGGCATCCGCGCAGGACGGATTCAGGACGATCAGCGGCGCATAGGCCGGAGACCCGACACAGGCACCCAGGACCGTGGCGTCGGTGAACGGCACTCCGTGGACTTCAATGCCGAACTCGCGAATCGTTTGTTCCACATCGAAGTGATCGGCCGGAGCTTTCCCCAGTTTCTGCCGAACTAGCGCCGCGAGTCGATACCCCGATTCCCAAGGCTCGCGGGCATTCAGCGCGGCGCTCATGCCGTTCGCGAGTTCGCGCAGTTTGTGATAGCTTCGTGCGTCGCTTGGTTTCAACAGCCGGAAAACCTTTTCACAATCCGCGATGGTTAGCGAGCTGCCTTGGCTGGTCCGCAGGAGGCCGACCACGGGATGCCGGGACTCGCCGGCGATGGCGAAACTGCGAGCGTCCTCATCGGTAAAGCCGCTGCTATTCAGCCAGGCTTTGCTGACGGTCGGCTGATAGTGTGCAAGCGCCCGATAACCGCTGCTGGCATCCTCGGCGGTCGCTGACAAGAGGGTAGCTCTTTCCGGCTCATCCAGCTGCATGGATTTCAGCCGGGCGCGCACTAGCTGACGGAGGACTGGGACGGCGAAGTTCACGGGCAAGACTGCTTCACCATACGGGATTTTGTAGAACCGCGAGAGAGACGGTTCCGCATCCCACGATACCACCAACTCGTCCGCTTGACGCTCGAAGAAAAAATTAGGCAGCTCCGCATCGGTGGCACGAATGGCGTGCCGCGACCACCAGCCGGCGATTTCCTCCTGATTTTCGCTCGGCCCCTTAAGTTGCACGTCGGCGTAGGCTTGGCTCGCTGCCACCTTGAGTTCTCGAAGCGGGGTAGGCCGGATGTCGTTGCCGAAAGTGATCGCCGACCACTGCCGCGCCAGCCACAGACACAAGCGGTCCAAGCTGCTTTGTTCCAGACC
The DNA here is from genome assembly GCA_016795185.1 of Planctomycetia bacterium. Classification (GTDB taxonomy): domain Bacteria; phylum Planctomycetota; class Planctomycetia; order Gemmatales; family Gemmataceae; genus JAGVLI01. The sequence continues at coordinate 2,035 of JAEUIF010001495.1, forward strand.
ATCCCCTAAATCGGCGTCGTTCTTCTTCCGCCAAACCGACAGGAATTCGCCATGTGAACGGAGGGACCAGCGGTCGCTCTCGACGATGATGCCGAACGCGCGGTCGCCGGACAGCCAATACTCCTCCCGTTTCATTTTCGGACGCGGAATCCTGCCCACTCGAGCATTGGGATGTTCGGCAGCGACATGTTCGGCCGCTTCAACGGTCCAATGATCGATCAGCCAGCCGCGCAAGATCGCCAGAACGGCGGCGACACGCTCAGGCGTAGCGGTCAGCGCCTCCCGAAAAATCGCAATCGTCGTCGGATAACCATCGTCTTCCAGCCACAGTGTCCACTCAACGCCGCTGTGCAAAGCGTCACGAGCGGAAACTGGCCTGCGTTTGTAGGAGACGAACCGCTGACCGTTCGGAGCGCGGCACAGGGCACTGCCCATTCCCATGTCCACGAACGAAGGCAGCGGGATGTGCTCATGGTCGGCAGCCTCTTGGATGGATCTCAGCCAGGACCGCTGGCGCCGCGGGTTAGCCGTCATCTTCATCCTCCTCAGCGCTTTCGGAGATGCTTACCTCAGCCACGGTTCCCTGAATGAGGTATTCGTCATCTTCCTCCCTCCCATAGAAAACACGATCCTCCGAAATCGACTCTGCCCGGACCCGAAAGATCACGATCTGGCCACCGAGACCATAGTTGTCGCTGGTATCGTGGGCATAGCCTTCGGCAATGTCACGGTCGGTCGTCCAACTCAAATATCCAGTTTGAGTGTCACCAGCAATGTGAATCTCACGCCAATAGTCGCCAGTAAGCTCTGCTCGAGGCGGGCGAATTTCGCCGCAGGCATATACGTCGGCTACCTCCCGAGATTCAATCGGTACGCCGCGATAAAGCCAGGTCACATCGTCGAGCATGGCGCGATCGCCCAAGCATGGAACAGCCTACCCGCAAGCGTAATTTACACATCAACTTCCGTCAATGGGGTTGCTCCCGCAGGACAAATCGTGCGCAGGCTCAGGTCCAATGATTTTCCATGAAACCATCACTGGTCCCACCGCAGCCAAACCAGTGCGGCGGATACTGGTCCGACCGGATAGGATAAAGACATTGCCAGTGCAATCAGAGAGCAGCCATGACGAGAACTCAAACCTTCAGGCTCGCCGTCGTCGTTGCGGTGGGGCTGGCGGCCTTCCTGCTGCTGCAACGACCGGGCACGGGCACCATTGCCGAACGAAAGGGGAAACCGATGAGCGGCCGAGTGGAAAAGACCGAGCAGGAATGGCAGGCCCAGCTGACGCCCGAGCAGTATCAGGTGACGCGGCGCAAGGGCACGGAACGCGCCTTCACCGGGGCGTACTGGGACACGAAGCAGGACGGCATCTATACCTGCATCTGCTGCGGACAGCCGCTGTTCGACGCGAAAACCAAGTTCGATTCCGGCACCGGCTGGCCGAGCTACTGGCAGCCGCTGGACGAGAACAGCGTCTCGCTGGTGGCGGACAACGGCTGGCTCATGCGTCGCACCGAAGTCGTCTGTAGCCGCTGCGACGCCCACCTCGGCCACGTCTTCAACGACGGTCCCGCGCCGACCGGACTGCGCTACTGCATGAACTCCGCCGCGCTGAACCTGGTCGGCCGCGACGCCGTGCCGCTGCCGGGGAAGTAGGGCTGCCCCTTCCAGGAACCGGGGTCAGCGGCTACACTTTGAGCCAACCCCGCCGACTGCGGCGCGGGGCGCCCGGTGAGCGCTCGACCCCGGTCCCGATCCACAGGCTGGCTTCCCATGGACAAACTGCTCCGCCCCTGCATCGCCGAACTGGTCGGCGTGTTCGCGCTGGTGTTCGTCACCGGCGGCACGATTTGCATGAGCCAGCTGGCGGACAAGCCCGGTCAGCCGCAGCCGTATGCCCTGGGCGTCGCGCTGGCGCAGGGCTTCATCTTCGCGGCCATGCTGGCCGCCACCGTGCGCGTGTCCGGCGGCTTCCTCAATCCTGCCGTCACCGTGACCTTGTGGGTCTTCAAGCGGATCGAATTACAGCGGGCCTGCTGGCTGATCGGTGCCCAACTGCTGGGCGGTCTGCTGGCGGCGGTAGCGCTGCACCTGGCCTTCACCGAGGACGTGCTGCTGCATGCCCACGGCGGTACGCCGCACCTGAACATCGAGGCGTTCAGCGCCTCGGCCCCCCGGTTTACCTACGTCCGCGCGCTGCTGAGCGGCATCGGCATCGAGTTCGTCTTGACCTTCCTCTTGACCTTCGTTATTTACGGCGCGCTGCTCGATCCCCGGGCGCCGCAAACCGGCGCGCTGGGGCCAGGCCTGGCGATTGCCGCGCTCACCCTGCTGGCCTATCCGCTCACCGGGGCGGCCTTCAACCCGGCGCGCTGGCTGGGGCCGGCCATCGTCGAGCAAGCCAAGCTGTCGTCGCAGGCGTTCCAGGACCATCCCATTTACTGGGTCGGACCGTTCTTCGGGGCGCTCGCGGCGGGCGGGCTGTACGAGTATCTGATCTGGCCGGAGGCGGACACGGGCAAGCCGCCGGCCGTCGAGAGTCAGGCACCGGGCGAAGGACCAGTGACGGCCACGCTGTACAAGAAAAAGAAGTGACCGCAAGCCCGCGGGGCTCCCACCGCCAGGGCTTGAGAGTCGGTGCGAAAAGGGGGCGGGACTCGTTGCCGGAACGGCCCGCAGGGTGCTTCGCACAACGAGTCCC
>JAEUIF010001496.1 GCA_016795185.1 Planctomycetia bacterium
CGGCCGGCGCCAACACGACTCGAAAACCAATGCGCATCAGTCCCGTCCTCGACATTCTCGGCGGTCAAGTCGTGCGCGGCGTCGCGGGGCGACGTTCCGAGTACCGGCCCATCGTGAGTCCGCTGACGACATCGTCCCAACCACTCGACGTGGCCCAGGCGTTTCGCCGTCATTACGGGTTCTCCACGCTGTACGTCGCCGATCTCGACGCCATCGCCGGCGCTGCACCGTCCTGGCCGCTCTATGCCGAGCTGCGCGCGCACGGCTTCCAGCTCTGGGTCGATGCCGGGGTGCGCGACCGCGCGCGGGCCATCGCCCTGGCTGAGCGCGATATCGAGGGCGTCATCGTCGGCCTGGAGACTGTGTCGGGACCGGCTTTGCTCGCCGAGCTCAGCCAGGCGCTTGGCAGTGAGCGCATCATCTTCTCGCTGGACTTGAAGGGTGGGCAGCCACTCGGCGAGTTGGCCGGGTGGCGTTCGCGCGAAGTTGACGCAATCGCGGCCCAGGCGATCGAGGTGGGTGTGCGCCGCCTGATTGTCCTGGACCTGGAACGGGTCGGTGTCAGCGCGGGGGCTGGAACCGAGCAATGGTGCCGGTCCATTGCCCGCCGCTGGCCGGAGGTTGAATTGATCGCCGGTGGCGGGGTGCGCGGTCCCGAAGACCTGGAGCGGATGCGGGACTGGGGCGTGCATGCAGCGCTGGTCGCCTCGGCGCTGCACGACGGTCGCATTTCGGGCAGCGCGCGGTCGTAGTGCAAACGAGCAAATCAGCGCGTCGGCGGGTTCCATTCCGCCGCTGCGTTGAGGCAAACTTCTGACAACCCCAGGTCCGAAAGCTCTTCCAGCAAGTCCGAACGGTTTTGCGGCTGCCGGGCGGCGACCACCTGTTCAACGAGCCGCACCGCCAGCTGATGCCGGGCGCGGTCCAACATTTTGCGCCAGTTGACCGCGGTGACCTCTTTGCCCAGACGCTTGCCCAGCTCGGCGGCGAGTTCCGGCGATTTCAGGTCGGGGAACTCGCACTTTACCCGCAGCACGGTGTGATGCGGCGAGCCGCCGGCCTTCTCGGCCTGTTCCAGCAGTTGCCAGCCGCGCACGAGGAATTCTTCCCGCCAGTTGTGCAGCAGCGCCTGGTCCATCTGGGAGATTTCCGGCGGCTCCCAGACCGGTTCCGGGTCGGAATCTTGTCGCAGCCGGGGCCGAGACTTTTCGCGGCGCTGATGATCGACAATCAGGTGATAGATGGTCGTCTTGACGAAATTGCGAAACCGCCCGCGGTTCGGGTCGGCGCGCTGGAGATCGCCGCGCACCAGCCGCAGGGCGAACTCCTGAAAGACCTCATCGGCGGCGTCGGGGCTGCGCAGCACCTTGACCAGATAGGAACGCACCGCGCGTTCGTAGCGTTGCAGCAGCTGTTTCCGGGCCAGTGTGCGCTGTTCCGGCGGGCCGAGGTGGGCCTGCGTGACCAGCGGCCATTGCGTGGCGATCTGGCTGATGCGCATCAGTTCGGAGTCGAGGGTCATGGCCGGTCCCTTCCTTTCCGGTCATTATATGCCCCAGCCCGCCGGTAGCGCTGCGTGCCTCCGCGCCGATCCGTAAAACAACTGCAACAGCGCCCGACCCGAGGCAACCTCTGATGCGTTTCGCACTGCTGGGCAATCATCCCGACGGCATCCAGATGGCCCGCGCCCTGACGGCGTCCGGTCGGCATGAATGGCTCGCGTACTGCGGCCCCAAACCCGGCAGCGAGGAACTGGTTCGCCTGGGGCTGAACGTGCGGGTCGTCGGCGACCTGGAAGAAGTCCTGGCCGACCCCGCCGTGCAACTGGTCATCGTCGCCGGCAAGCCCGGCGAGCGGCCAGCGCAGCTGCGCCGTGCCTTGCAGTCGGAGCGTCCCGTCCTGTGCGTTCATCCGGCCGACGAATCGCCCGATATCGCTTACGAAGCCGGCATGATCCAGGGCGACACCAAGCAGGTGCTGCTGCCGTTGCTGCCCGACGCGCTGTCGCCGCCGGTGCGCCGCCTGGCGGAATTGCTGCGTGTGCCGGATGGACCGCTCGGCCAGCTGCGCTTCGTACATCTGGAGCACGCCGCGCCGGGTGCGGTCCTGCTCGATGCCGACGTGCTGGGCCACGAACCGGGGCTACCGTGCTGGCCCTGGCTGCGCACGCTTGGGGGCGAAGTCGTGGAAGTTTCCGCGTTCGCGGCCGCCGAGGAAGTCCAGGCTGGCGAACCCCTGCTGCTGGCGGGCCGTTTCCAGGGAGGCGGCCTCTTTCAAGTGAACCTGTTGCCGAACCGCGCTCGCGCGGAATCGCGCCTGGACGTCCAGGGCAGCCTGGGCACTGCTGAACTGGTGCTCCACGGCACGGAGCGCTCCGGCATCCTTCGCTGGCAAACCCAGGACGGTCAGCCCCAGGAGCAAACCTTCGAGACCTGCGATCCCTGGCCGCTCATGGTTGAGGTCTTCGAGCAAGCCAGCACGGCCCAGTCGGCGGCCCATCGTGGGGTCCTCAGCTGGCAGGACGCGGTGCGTTGCCTGGAACTGGACGATGCCGCGCGGCGCAGCGTCGAGCGCCGGCGCGCCAGCACCCTCGACTTCCAGGAGGTCAGCGAGGAGGTCGGCTTCAAGGGCACGATGACCCTGGTCGGCTGCGGCCTGCTGTGGGGCGTGCTTTTCGTGGTTATCCTGGCCGCCTGGGAGCGCCGCCTACTCTGGTTGGTCGTACCCTTGCTGCTGTTCTTCCTTGGTTTGCAACTGCTCCGCTGGATCATTCCCCAGCCGCCCGCAAGCCCTTCCCCTTCCCCCACCGATACCGACGACCGAATGCACGCAGGTTAAGCAGCCTTCGCTGTTTCTTGTGCAGAATCTGACGTTCCCCGAGAAGTCAAGAAATTGTGAAGCAGCCGTAACCTCTGACGGGGATTCGATTAGCACTCCGCGGATTCCCTCAAGTCCAAAAAACGGCATACCTCTTGCTTAGGGTCGGCTATCTCCTGAACGCAATTTTCCCGAACGCCTGCTAACCCCGGGTGAACGCTGGGGCGTCCACCGTGTTACCTGTGGTTATCCAGATATGTCCATGCGTGAAACTGAGATGGGCACGACTCCAGCGTCGTGCCCGGATGCGCAGCTCAGGGCTGATGGCCGTTCCTCTCCCACAAACTGCGCGATAACTGGAGGGTTGCTTCCGTGAATCGTTGGATAGCTCTTATCGGGCTGCTGACAGCCCTGACGGTCTTCGGGCATAGCGCGCTGCGTGCGCAAGCGCCGAAAACCGACAAGGTGGACCCCAAGGCCGTCGAAATCCTGAAGAAGGCCAAGGCCGAACAGCAGGCCAAGGAAGAGGAAGCCAAGAAGGCCGCCGAAGCCAAGGCCAAGGCCGACGCGGAGGCGAAGGCCAAGGCCGACGCCGAAGCGAAGGCCAAGGCGGACGCCGAAGCCAAGGCCAAGGCCGACGCGGAGGCGAAGGCCAAAGCCGACGAGGAAGCCAAGGCCAAGGCCGCGGAAGTCGCCAAGGCCGAACCGGCCAAGGCGGAGGAAAAGGCCGCTGAGCCGGCGAAGGCGGAGGAAAAAGCGGCCGAAACCAAGCCGCCGCTTACCGCCGACGAATTGAAAGCCGAGATGAAGGTGATTGTGGACACCCTCTGGGTGATGATCACCGCCATGCTCGTGTTCTTCATGAACCTGGGCTTCGCCTGCGTGGAATCCGGCTTCTGTCGGGCCAAGAACTGCGTCAACATTCTGTCGAAGAACTTCATCGTCTTCGCGGTGACCGTGCTGGGCTTCTGGCTGTTGGGCTGGGGCATCATGTTCGGCGGCGGCCCCGAGGACTCGAAGTACAAGGACTATGTCGGCCAGGACGGCCTGTTCATGCTGAGTGGCGAGGACAACAGCCCCGCGACCGGCGATGCTTACAAGGGCGCTTACGCCGCCATCGGCTGGGCAACCGTCCCGCTGTGGGCCAAGTTCTTCTTCCAGCTGGTGTTTGCCGGCACCGCCGCGACCATCGTTTCCGGTGCGGTGGCCGAGCGCATCAAGTATCACTCGTTCATCATCTTCAGTTTCATCATGGCCATCGCCATCTATCCCGTGGTCGGCCACTGGATCTGGGGCGGCGGCTGGTTGGCGACGAAGTGGAACTTCTTCGACTTCGCGGGCTCGACCCAGGTCCACTCGATCGGTGGCTGGGCGGCCCTGACGGGCGCGATCATTCTCGGCCCGCGCCTCGGCAAGTACAGCGCAGATGGCAAGACCAATGCCATCCCCGGCCACAATATGACGGCCGCCACCATCGGCTGCTTGATCCTCTGGTTCGGTTGGTTCGGTTTCAACCCCGGTAGCACGATGGCCGCCGACCCGGGCGCGATCGCTGAAATCGCCGTCACCACGACGATGGCCGCCGCCGCCGCCACCCTGACTGCAACCCTGACCTGCTGGATCATCCTGGGCAAGCCTGACATTGGCATGACCTTGAACGGCTGCCTGGCGGGCCTGGTGGCGATTACCGCCCCCTGCGCGTGGGTGACCGTGCCCGTTTCGGCGGTCATCGGTGCCATCGCCGGCGTGCTGGTGGTGCTCGCCGTGCTGATGTTCGACAAGATCCGTGTCGACGACCCCGTAGGTGCAACCTCGGTGCATCTCGTCAACGGCGTCTTCGGCACCCTGGCCGTCGGCCTGTTCGCCGACCCGAAGCTGGTTTCGGCCCGCATCGCCGGTGCGACCTGGGGTGGTTACTTCTATACCGGTACGTTCGATCAGGTTATCAGCCAACTCGTGGGCATTGGTGCCACGGCGGGCTATGTCCTGGTGGTGTCCAGCATCGCCTGGTTGCTGCTGAAGTACACCGTCGGCATCCGGGTATCGGCGGACGAAGAAATCGCCGGCCTGGACATTGGCGAACACGGCAACGAGGCTTACTACGGCTTCCAGGTTTCCGACCCGTCGCTGATGCACCTTTCATCCACCGAACCGAAACCGGCAACGGCCCCGGGCGCTCGGCCTGCCGGAGTGGCAGCATCGCCCCTGGCGTCGCAGCGTCGCCAGATGACGACCAGCTAAACTTCCACGCCAGAGTCCCCGACCGCAACGCGGCTGGGGACTCTGGCGGAATTCTCCAGACAAAGGACTCTCCATGAAATACATCGTGGCCATCATCCGACCCGAAAAGCTCGAAGCCGTGCAGGCGGCCCTCAACGAGCGCGACATTTACCTGATGACCGTCAGCGAGGTGCGCGGTTGCGGCCGGCAGCGCGGCTACACCGAGATCTATCGCGGTCAGGAAGTGCAAATCAAATTGTTGCCCAAGCTCAAGGTCGAAATCGCCGTCAACGATCAGTTTGAGAAAGCCGCCGTGCTGGCCATCTCCGAGGCCGCCCGCTCGGACGGTGAAGGCAAGATCGGCGACGGCAAGATTTTCGTCCTGCCGCTGGAAGACTGCGTCCGCATCCGCACCGGCGAATGCGGCGGGCAGGCTATCGGCCCCTGAACTGGCTCCTGTTCCCCTGGCGGCAGGGATGCCGAGTCCGTCTGGCACGGATGCCAAACGTGGACCGTCCTTCTCCGAAGGACGGTCCTTTGCATTTGACGGACCAATCCTGGCGCGTGCGCGGAAAGGAACGATTGTGCCGCCGTGGCTGTTGGCGCGGTTGTTCCGGACTTGATGAAGATTGGACGGTCCACCCCACTAGTCGCCGGAATCTCGGCGGGGGCGACTGGATCGGCAAACCGGGGCAGCCGATTCTACCCCAGAACAAGGCGCGGCGCGCTTCCCGGCGTTTCGAGGCAACGATTGCCTGGAGGCCGACCGCCTGGCCATACCCGTCGGAAGGGTTTCCGGCGTGCTCTCCGGTATCGGCAACTATTGAGGGTTTGCCCTAACAGGTGTCAAGATGACCAACGCCAGGATCAAGATGCTGTTCACGGCGGCCGTTTCGGCCGTGTGCCTGAACGTCGCCGCGGCCCAGGGCCCCGAAGTGGGCGGGCTGCCCGCGCTAACCCCGCCCGTATCGGGTCTGTCCGTGCTGCAGGACGCCGACGACAAAAAGCCAGAAGCCCTGCCCGCGCCCGGCAAGGCCGAGCCCGCCAAGGAAGCCGCCCCGGCCGCGGCCCCCGCCGTCCCGACCGTCGCCGAACTGACCACCTGCGACGAGTGCGGCAAGCCCTCGAAGTTCGGCAAGTTCAAATGCCACGTCGAATGGCTCAAGCTCTGGACCTGCGAAGACCTGGAGATGAAGCCCTTCGAGCCCAAGCCGAGCTACTGCGGCTGCAAGAAGCTCTTCCACTGCCCCAAGGAAGAAGAAGAGAAGAAGGAAGAGGAGGGCAACGGCAACGGGAATGGCAACGGCGAGGGGAAGAAGAACGGCAACGGCGAGAAGAAGAACGGCAACGGCGACAAGAAAGAGGAAGCCAAGAACGGCGAGAAGAAGAACGGCAACGGCGAGGAAAAGAAGAACGGCAACGGTAACGGTAACGGTAACGGCAACGGCAACGGCGAGGAGGCCAAGGAAGAAGAAGGTCCGAAGACGCCGCTGATGCAGCTGATCAACTGCTGGTGCCCCAAACACTATGACCGAATGAACAAGCGCGGCGACAGCGTTTATGGCTGGATTTGGGGCGGTTTCACGGCCAACCCCGACAATCCCAGCGATCGCATTAATTTCGGGGTCAATCACAACTGGCGCTCGAACGAGCCGCGGCTTGATCAGGTCTATTTTGTGTTCGAGAATCCTCTGGAACACGATGGAACGGCCAACGTTGGGTACCGCGTTGACTTTTACGGCGGCCACGTCGCACCGTTCATGGTGTCGAATGGCCTGTTCAGCAACTTCACAGGTTTTAACCCGACTTCCGGTTATGGCGTGGAGGGACCACCGAGTTTCAGGGAATTGAACAAGATCGGCATCGATCTTCCGCAGTTTTGGATCAATGCGCACATTCCAAACGTCCTGACCGACAAAGGCATTGACGTACTGATCGGCAAGTTCTGGACGATGCTCGGCCACGAAGTCTATCCGGGGCCGCTGACGGAGTTTTACTCACGCAGCTACGAGATCATGTACGCCACGCCTTTCGCACACACTGGCGCGCTGGCTACTATTCATGTCACCGACACGCTCGACGCCACTGCTGGCATCGTAATCGGCTCCGACGTGTTCGAGGACAACAACCAGCGACCGAGCTATACAGGCAACTTTGTTTGGAATTCGTGCGATAAGCGCTACAACTGGACGACGGCCTGGATCACTGGCCCCGAACAGTTCAACAACAACGATAACTTCCGTACTGTCGTCACCAGCTATTTCACTGCTAAATTCGGCGAATGTAATCAGTGGACCTTCATCATCGGTGGCAACGCGGCTTGGGAGGCCAACGTTGTCGCTGCGGGAACCGATGCTGCCGGTAATCCACTTTTCAACGATGCGGAGTGGTATGGTACTTCCACCTACCTCTTCTACACGGTTTCGCCGAAACTGATTCTGGGGACTAGGGCAGAGTGGTTCCGCGACGACGACGGCGCCCGTACTGCGGTTACGCGGCGACCTGGGTTCGCCGCTAACTTCTACGAGATGACCTTCGGATTTACCTATAAGTTTTATCAGAATCTCCGCGTCCGCCCCGAGGTTCGGTTCGACTGGTCGAACGGCCCTGCGATTGACGGTAGCGGTGCACGGCCTTACGACAATCTGACCGATTCTTTCCAGCAGACATATGCAATTGATATGATCTGGGAGTTCTGATCCTTGATCCGGCCGACGTGGCCCGCGTCGGCCCCCTGATTCGCAGCGGCCTCCGCGCGAACCCGCACCGTGAACCTGCACGGTCGGGCGTCGCGCGGAGGCCACGTTTTTGGCGTTCGACCCTGCCGGCTGGGTGGACCTTGCGGCTGGCGCGGTTTGCACAAGAACCGTGCAGGGCTGCCCCAGGGGCGGCAGCGCGGCCCCGCGGCAACTTTATTATTATTTCTGAAATCAATCACGCAAACTATTATCAAAACTGCATTTGCTGCACAACTGGCCTCGGTCGCTGCGACTGGCATCGCAATTGCTTCATGCCGGCCTCATACCTGTCCCTCTCCCCGGTCGGCGCACCCAAGCGCGCCATCGTCAAGGTATCGAAGGAGGTCGAAGTGAAGCGGTTTCTGTCCCGACTACTGGCCGTTCCCGTGGTACTGACGCTGATGGCGTCGTATGCCGCAGCGCAGGCTCCCGAGGCCAAGGCGCCCGAGACGCCGCCGGATGAAAACGCGCCGGCGGCCATCAGCAACAAGGACTGGAAGGCCAATAACGACAATCTTGCTGCCGCGCGCGCCAGTGGCGACATTGCCTGGATGCTGACCTCCACGGCCCTGGTCCTGTTCATGGTGCCCGGCCTGGCACTGTTTTACGGCGGCATGGTGCGGCGCAAGAACGTGCTGGCGACCATGATGCAAAGCATGGTCTGCCTGGCCGTTGTCGGCGTCTACTGGATCGTGATTGGCTACTGCCTGGCCTTCGGCCAGTCACAGGGTGGCTGGATCGGCTGGAGCCCTGACAAATTGCTGTTCCTCGCCGGCGTCAAGCCGGACGAAAACCTGGCGGGGCTGAACATCCCGATCTATCTGCACGTGATGTTCCAGGGCATGTTCGCGATCATCACGCCGGCGTTGATCTCGGGCGCGATCGCCGAACGCATCCGTTTCGGCCCCTACCTCTTGTTCGTCCTGCTGTGGGTGACGTTGGTCTACTGCCCGCTGGCCCACTGGGTTTGGGCAATGAACTGGTGGGGCGACATCACCGTGGACGGTGAACTCAAGGCCGCCGGCACCGCGATGGTCGGCTACCTGGGTAAAGAAGGCGCGCTCGACTTCGCGGGCGGCACCGTGGTGCATATCGCGGCCGGTTTGTCGGGTTTGGCGGCCATCCTGGTGTTGCGGAAACGGTTGGGCTATCCGGAGCACGCTTTCCACCCGAACAGCATGGTACTGACGGTCCTGGGCGCCGGCATGCTCTGGTTCGGGTGGTTCGGCTTCAACGGCGGCAGCGCGGTTTCCAGCAACTCGCTGGCGGTCTCGGCCTTCGCAGCCACACAGGCGGCCGCCGCCGCCGCCGCGGTCAGCTGGACCGTCGCCGAGTGGCTACACAAGGGTAAGCCAACCGCGCTGGGTTGGGCGTCCGGTGTGGTTGCCGGTCTGGTGGCAGTGACGCCTGCGGCGGGCTTTGTCCCGATGTGGGGCGGTCTGGCCATTGGTCTGATCGCTGGCGTCGTCTGCTACGTCGCCGTCTGCTGGAAGGCTAAGCTGGGGTACGACGACTCGCTCGACGCCTTCGGCGTCCACGGCGTCGGTGGCTTCCTGGGCGCGCTGCTCACGGGCGTGTTTTGCTACAAGTTCGTGAACGGCGCGGGGGCGGACGGCTGGATCGCTGCTGGCACTTCGACGCAGTTCATGATTCAGCTGAAGGCGGCCGCGCTTTCGGCCGTCTTCGGCTTCGTGGTCACGCTGGTGCTGGCCAAGATCGTGGATGATATGTTCGGCCTGATCACCGACGCCAAGTCCGAGACCGACGGTTTGGACCGCACCGAGCACGGCGAAGTCGGCTTCGACCTCGGCCTGGCCCTGGAATCGGTCGCGGCCTCGGATCATCAACCCAGCGAACCGCGCTCCGCGGCTGTCCCGCCCAACGGCCACAAGGGCTTCTCGGTAGTGGTCGATGGCGCGAGCACGTCGGAGTTGATGGATACCTGGTCCGGGCTGTGCCAGTCCGGCAATGGCCCGCCGTCGCCCGAGTTCAAGGCGGTCTACCCGTACATGACCCTGGTGGAAGGCAACCGCTTCTTCTTCCGGGGCGGCGACCCGACGGCCATTAGCCAGAACATGCAGTCGCTGTTCCAGCAACGGATGAAGCGCCCGGAAGTGCAGACGCACGTCGAATGACCGCCGCTTGCGGCTTCGCGACTACCCGAAGCCCACGGATTACGGACCGTGGGCTTCCTCGCAAACCAGCGTGTCCTTACCTCTCCCCCATACCTGACGAGAAAGATCGATTGGCATGAAGTACATCGTGGCCATCATCCGCCCCGAAAAGCTGGAGGCGGTGCAGGCGGCGCTGAATGAGCGCGACATCTACCTGATGACCGTCAGCGACGTGCGCGGCTGCGGCCGGCAGCGCGGTTACACCGAAGTCTATCGCGGCAAGGAATTCCAGGTTCGCTTGCTGCCCAAGCTCAAGCTGGAGATCGGCGTCAACGACGCCTTCGTCCAGGCGACCATTGAAGCCGTGGTCCACGCGGCTCGCTCCGGCGAAACGGGCCAAATCGGTGACGGCAAGATTTTCGTGCTGCCGCTGGAAGACTGCGTCCGCATTCGCACTGGAGAATGCGGCGGTCAGGCCATTGGCCCCTGATTTATCCGTTCGCCGTTTACGGCTTCGCAAAAGCGAATACGGCGGCGGGATACTCCGGAGTATCCCGCCGCCGTTCACCATTGACCAGTCTAAACTCAGTTCGGACTGCTTACCGTCCGCTCGCTCGCCGTCTGGCCGCGCACTGCTTTGCAGATGCCGTTCACGTCGAGCCCCAAGTCGGCCAGCAGTTCGCCGCGCTCCGCGTGTTCCACGAAGCGGTCGGGCAGCCCCAGACGGATGATGCCGCGCGTGTCGAGTCCGGCCGCGTTGGCCGCTTCCAGCACTGCGCTGCCGAAGCCGCCTTCCAGCGTGCCTTCCTCGATCGTGATGACGAAGGGCAGTTGCTCGACGGCCTGCAAGATCGTCTGGCGGTCCAGCGGCTTGGCGAAGCGGGCGTTGATGACCGTCAGTTCCAGGCCGTCCTCCTGCTTGAGTTTCTCGGCAGCCTTGACGCAGTTCGGCAGCAAGCTGCCGAAGGCGATCAGCGCGCCGTCGTTGCCCCATTCGAGGACTTCCGCTTGGCCCAGTGCGACCGGGGCGACGCTGCGTTCCACCTTTTCGAGATTGGCCTTCGGGTAACGCAGGGCCGCCGGGCCGGCGTGGCTCAACGCGAACTTGAGCATCCCCGGAATATCGAGTTCGTCGCCGGGGGCCATGACCGCGAAGTTCGGGAACAGTCGCAGATAGGGAATGTCGTAGACCCCGTGGTGCGTCGGGCCGTCCGGCCCGGTGAGGCCCGCCCGGTCGAGGCAGAATGCCACCGGCAAGTTCTGGAGCGCTACTTCCTGAAACAGCTGATCGAACGAGCGTTGCAGGAAGGTTGAATAGATGGCAACGATGGGCCGTGTACCCGCCTTGGCCATACCCGCCGCGAACGCGACCGCGTGCGATTCGCAGATGCCGACGTCGAAGAAGCGGTCGGGGAAATCGTTGCGGACCTTTTCCAGCTTGTTGCCCTGGCACATGGCCGCCGTGATGACCGCCACCTGTGGATTGTCCTGCATCGCCTGATAGATCGCGGCGCTGGCGGCATCGGTGTACGCTTTGGCTCCGCCTCGCTTGAGCGACAGGATGGTGCGTTCCGGCCCCACCTTCTCGAACACCGGCGGCGTGTGATAGGTCACTGGGTCCTGGCTGGCCTGCGGGACGCCGTGCCCCTTCTCGGTCAGCACGTGCAACAGCACCGGGCCTTTCTGGTCCTTCAGTTCCCGCAACCAGCGGCGCAGCGTCGGCAGGTCGTGGCCGTCCACGGGGCCGAAGTAGCGGAAGCCCATCTCCTCGAACAGCATGCCGCCCGTGAGGAACGCCTTCAGCCCATCGCGCAGCTGACAGAGTGCGTCCTTGGCGACGCCGCCCACCAGCGGGATGTGGGCGAGCATGTCCCGGATGGTGCGCTTCGAGTCCTGGTAGAAATTGGTCAGCCGGGCGCGGTCCAGGCAGCGGGCCAGGCCGCCGGTGCGCGGGCAGATCGACATCTGGTTGTCGTTCAGGATGACCAGCAGGTTCTTGTTCAGCCCGCCCGCGTTGTTGAGCGCCTCGAAGACGATGCCCGACGGCAGCGCCCCGTCGCCGATGACCGCGACGCTGTGCCGTTCCGGAGTCGGCTCAGGTACGGAACGGGATGCCAGTTCGTCGCCGACCTTCAGACCCAGGGCGCAGGACACGCTGCAACCGGCGTGACCCGTCATGAACAGGTCATAGGGGCTTTCCTGCGGATTGGGATAGCCCATCAACCCGCCGCGTGTGCGGATGCCGTCGAAGCGGGAATAGCGCCCCGTGATGAGCTTGTGCGGGTAAATCTGGTGGCCGGTGTCCCAGATGAGCCGGTCCTTGCGGAAGTCGAAGGTCAGGTGCAGGGCCAGGCACAACTCGACCACGCCCAGGTTGCTGGCAAAGTGCGCCGGCCGGATGCTGAGGACGCGCACCAGTTCGTCGCGCATCTCCTGCGTCAGCTGCGTGAGCTGTTCATCGGACAGGGGTTGCAGGTCAGCGGGGCTGGCAATCTTCGACAGTAGTTGGCTCATGTCCGTGATCCTTTCGTCCATGGTCCGTGATCCGCGGTCCGCACTCCATTCGACGGAAGGGGCGATAGTAAACGACAATTTTAGCGGTCGCGGTGCAAGACGAGTTGCACCAGTTCGGTCAGGCGCTGCCCGGCCGCTCCGAGCGGTTTGAGGGCACGTTGGGAGTCGTCCGCGAGTTGGGCGGCGCGACGGCGCGATTCGGGAATTCCCAGCAATGCAGGGTAGGTTAATTTACCACGAACCGCGTCCTTTTGTACACGCTTCCCGGTCTGTTCCGCGTCGCCTTCGACATCCAGCAGGTCGTCCGTCACCTGAAACAGCTGACCGAAACAGCGGCCGTAACCGTCGAGGGCGTCGCGGGCCGCAGGATCGATACCGGTGGCAAGCTCTCCCTGAACGACCCATTGCCCCAATCGCAGGCAGGCACGGAACAGCGCGCCAGTCTTGCGGGCGTGGATGTCTTCGAGGTCGGGGAGGGCGGCGCTCGATTTCCCCTCTCCCCTCGGGGGATTGGGTTTGGGTGTGTGGGGAGAAGCCGTTGCTATGTCCCCCTCACCCCAACCCCTCTCCCGCGAGGGGAAAGGGGCTTTGTCCCACGCCAGATCGAGAACCTGACCGCCGACCATGCCGGCCGCGCCTGCACCGCGTGCCAGCTCCAGAGTACAACCGGCGGCGGTGCGCGGCGGATAACACTCGGCCAACACTTGGAATGCCAGTGTCAGCAGCGCATCGCCCGCGAGAATGGCGGTCGCCTCGTCGAACTGCTTATGGCAGGTCGGCAAGCCCCGACGCAAATCATCGTCGTCCATCGCCGGCAGGTCGTCATGTATGAGCGAGTAAGTATGCACCATCTCGACCGCGCAGGCGGCGGGCAACGGATCGCCCGCGCCGCCGGTCGCCTCGGCCGCCAGCACCACGAGCAACGGCCGCAACCGCTTGCCGGGCGCCAGCAGGCTGTAGCGCATGGCCTCCATCAGCGTGGCAGGACAATCGCCCGCCAGGCGCAGCGTCTCGCGCAGGCGGGCTTCCACCCGGCCCTGCACTTCCTTCAGATACTCACGCAGTTCTGTCATGCAGGTCACTAAAAGAGCGGTTCCGCATCCTGTGACTTCTTCCGACGCTTGGCGGCTTCGGGCTTGGCCTGCTCG
>JAEUIF010000003.1 GCA_016795185.1 Planctomycetia bacterium
ATTGCCTGACCGCCGGCAGTACGTCGGGCTTTCCAGCCCGACAGGCAGCGCCGGTGATCCGCGGTGTCGTCGAGCGGGCGCAGCCAGCCCCTGGCGCGACCGGTCGGGCTGGAAAGCCCGACGTACTTCAGGCAACCACTCTCTGGACAAGGCTCTAGTTCGCCGCCGGCCTGACCGGAACCAGAGGGTCGCCACGGCGCGACGAGGAATCTCATGCCAGCCATCGTTGATTGTCCGTCCTGCCACCGCAAGCTGCGCGTGCCCGACGACCTGCTCGGCCGCAACGTGAAGGGCCCGACGTGCAGCACCACGTTCCAGGCCAACGCCGCGGCCGAGCCGACCGTATCGACGCCTGCGCCGACGACGCCCGCGCCGACGACGCCTGCGCCTCCGCCGCCTCCGCCGCCGTTGCCCGCACCGCCCGGGCCGTCGCTCGGTTCGAGTTCGCACCAGCGCTGCGCGTATTGCGGCGAGGACATGCCGGGCGATGCCGAGCGCTGCCCGCACTGCGGCGAAATGCAGGGTGAAGACCGGCCCTGGGAACAACAGCAGTACCGGGGCGTCCGGCGGGATTGCGAACCGCATCGCGGCGGGCTGGTGCTGACCTTCGGAATCATCAGCGTCTGCCTGGGGCCGCTCGGCATGGTGCCGCCCTGCTGCTACATCAACATCCTGTTCAGCGGCATCGGGCTGGGGCTGGGCATCGCCGCCATCATCATGGGCAAGAACGACCTGGCGAAGATGCGGCAGGGCGTCATGGACCCGCAGGGGCAGGGCACCACGCAGGCGGGCTGGATTTGCGGCATCGTCGGCACCGTGCTCAACGCCCTGGCCATGATCGCCTGGATTGCCGGCGTCATCTTCTTCGCCATCGTGGTCGCCAACGGACCCTGAACCGGCTCATCGAACCGAACGAGCGCAACCATGCCATCGATCATCCATTGTCCTTCGTGCAGCCGGCAATTGCGGGTGCCGGAAGAACTGGCCGGGCACCTGGTGAAGTGCCCCGGCTGCGGGCAGACCTTCACGGCCAGCTTCTCCGCCAGCAGCGTTGATGCCGGCGCGCCGCCGGAAGCCGGCACCAGACCGCAAGCCGCGCCGCCGCCCTTGCCGCCGACTCCGCCGGAACCGGCTCGGCCGCAGGCCAGCCGACCGCCTGAACCGCCGCCGTGGGAAGACTACCGGGACCAGGGCTATCGCCGCGACGTGGAAGCCCACCGCGGCGCGCTGGTGCTGACCTTCGGCATCCTCAGCCTGATGCTCGGCTTGCTCGGCCTGCCGTTCGGCATCGCCGCCTGGGTGATGGGCGGCGGCGACTTGCAAAAGATGCGGTCGAACCGCATGGACCCTACCGGCATGGGGCTGACGCAAGCCGGCTGGATCTGCGGCATCATCGGCACGCTGTTGCAGGCGCTGGGTTGCCTGGCAATCTGCGGCTTCTTCGGGCTGGCGATGGTGGCCGGTGCGGCTGCCCCACCGCCGCGCCCCGCGCCGCGGCCGGCCACCTTCAAGTTCGCGGTCGATCCGGTGCAGCCGTGGCTGGACGCGGCCCGTCCCCTCGTCCGCTGAGGCCGCGACGCCATGCCCGTCAAGGTGATCTGCCCGCACTGCGAGACGGCCCTGCGCCTGCCGGATGATCTCTACGACCAACCGGCGCAGTGTCCGCGCTGTAGCGGTGCGTTCGAGATGGCCTGGAAGGAGAATCCCCGGCAGCGCCGCGCGGCCACGCCGGAGCCTGCCGGAGAAACCGTGCGCCGCGCTTGCCCGTTCTGCGGCAAGCCGATCAAGCCCGTGGCGCTGAAGTGCCGCCACTGCCGGCGCTGGCTCCAGGAAGACGAAGAGCGGGACGAGTGATTCGCCCCGCTCGATGAAGTTCTCACACAGCCAGCCGCTTACTTGCGGCGAGCCGCCGGGTTTATCCCGGCGGTACAGTATCCTGCGAATCGCTGCGGGACCATTCGGCGACCGCACCGTGCGGGCGCTTTCACGGCGGGGATAAACCCCGCCGCTCGCCAGTCCTCCGCCGCTCGCTGATCTATCGCTACTCGCTGGTTTATTCCGGGAACAGCGCCGTGCTCAGGTAACGTTCGCCCAGGTCGGGCAGCACAACGACGATCATCTTGCCGGCGTTTTCGGGCCGCTGCGCCACCTGCACCGCGACGTGGGCCGCCGCGCCGCAGCTGATGCCGCCCAGGATGCCTTCCTCGCGCGCCATGCGGCGGGACATCTCGAAGGCGTCGTCGTCCTTGACCTGCACCACCTCGTCGATGATCTCCAGGTTGAGAATGCCGGGGATGAAGCCAGCGCCGATGCCCTGAATCTTGTGCCGCCCCGGCTTGATCTCCTGCCCTTGCATCTTTTGCGTGATGACCGGGCTGGCCACTGGCTCGACGGCGATGGCCTTGAACTCCGGCTTGCGTTTCTTGATGACCTCGCTGACGCCCGTGATCGTTCCGCCGGTGCCGACGCCGGAAATCAGGATGTCGATCTTGCCGTCGGTGTCGCGCCAGATTTCCTCGGCCGTGGTGCGGCGGTGAATGTCCGGGTTGGCCGGATTCTTGAACTGCTGCGGCATGAACGAATTCGGGTTGCCCTTCACCAGTTCCTCGGCCTTGGCGATCGCGCCGTTCATGCCCTTGTCGCCCGGCGTCAGCACCACTTCCGCGCCGAACGCCTTGAGCAGCCGGCGGCGCTCCAGGCTCATGGTTTCGGGCATGGTCACGATCAGCTTGTAGCCGCGCGACGCGCAGGTAAAGGCCAGGCCGATGCCCGTGTTGCCGCTGGTCGGCTCGATGATGACGGTGTCCTTGTTGATCTTGCCGTCGCGCTCGGCGGCGTCGATCATGGCCACGCCGATGCGGTCCTTCACCGACCAGAGCGGATTGAAGTTCTCCAGCTTGGCGATCACGGTGCCCTTGGCGTCGCCGACCACGCGGCGCAGGCGCACCAGCGGCGTGTTGCCAATGGTCTGGGTGATGTCGTCGTAAATCCGGCCGCGAAAACCTTGCGGAGTGGACATGGCGAGATACCTCCCTGGGAGCCAGCAGATCATGTGAAGATGGGCAAGCGGCAACGATGGTCGGGGCTATATTAGCAGCCGCTCCGTGCCGCTGGCCAGTCGAATCGGCCGACGGCGGCGCGCCGGATCGATCCCTGTCCGGCGCGCCGCCCGCCTGGGGTTTCGCCGACCATACGCGGCAGCGGAAAGTTTGTGACCGGCGGTTGGCCTGGAAATGGACGCCTGCTGGTACGTCGGGCTTTCCAGCCCGACTCGTCGTGTCGGCGGCTGACTACGCCCGCATTGCTGCACCGTTTGGTTCCGGCGCTTCATGTCGGGCTGGAAAGCCCGACGTACCGGGACGCCAGGTCCGCCACTCCGCCACGCGGCAAGGTGGCGGACCCAGGACCAGCCGGCAAACGGGCCGCCATAAAAAGATGAATCCCCTCCGGTCGCCGTCGGGTAAGCTAGGGACAGTGCCGCACCTCGCCGGAACCGGACCGATATGCTGACCACGATCCTGGTCGTACTCGGAGTGATCGCCCTGGCGTTCGCGGCGCTCTTGCCGTTTTTCGCGCTGCTGTTCCTCAGCGAGCGCGCCCTGGGCTGGCTGTCGGGCAGCCTGGCCGCCAAATTCGTCCTGATGATGATGAAAAGCCTGCGCCGCAACCTGTTGCGCACCTCGCTGACCTATCTCGCCGTCTTCGTGCTGGTGCTCGTCGTCACCGCCGTCTGGTCCATGCTGGACTATGTCGATGGCATGATGAACGAGAAGGCCAGCAACATCAAAGTCATCGTTTCGGAAAAATGGCAGGCGTCCAGCCACATGCCCTTCGCTTACGCGGCCCGGCTGAGCGTGGGCGCGGCCGATCCGACCCGGCCGCAGGATGTGCAGCCGCTGGATTCCATGACCTGGCAAATCTACGTCGGCAGCCTGGACGCCAACAAGAAAACCCGCGACAGCTTCGTCGTCATGATCGGTCTCGAACCGATCAAGCTGCTGACCATCATGGACGAGCTATTAGCGGAGATCGTCCCCGCGCAACGGCAATACGGTGTGGAAAGCCAGCAGCGCACGCAGCTGGAAGCGGGCGTGCGGGCGATGGAACGCAACAAGCGCGGCATGATTATCGGCAAGAAACGACTGGACGCCATTCGCAAGAAGGTCGGCGACCGCATCACCCTGACCGGGATGAACTTCAAGGATGTGAATCTGGAGTTCGACATCGTCGGCGAGTTGCCCGAAAGCGGCCGGTACGACGAGACGGCCTTCATGCACCGCGACTACCTTAACGACGCCCTCGACGCCTACGAACGCACCAAGAAGACCAAGCACCCGATGGCCGACCGCAGCCTGGACATCGTCTGGCTCAAGGTCGCCGACCAGGAGCAGTACAGCCGGATCGCCGGGCAGATCGAAGGGTCCGGCTACTTCAACAATCCGCCGGTGAAGTGCGAGACGCTGTCGTCGGCGGTGGCCACGGTGATGGAATCGTATCGCGAGTTGGTCTGGGGCCTGCGCTGGCTGCTGTCGCCGGCCATCCTGATCGTCATGGCCCTGGTGATTTCCAATGCCATCAGCCTGAGCGTGCGCGAACGGCGCACCGAGTTGGCCGTGCTGAAGGTGCTCGGCTTCGCGCCGCTCCAGGTGCTGACGCTGGTGCTGGGCGAAGCGCTCCTGATCGGTGCCATCAGCGGCTTGCTCAGCACGGGGCTGACGTTCTTCACGGTCAACATCCTGCTGCGCACGGTCAACCCGGTGCCGGCGGCGATCCCAACCGCGGCCCTCTGGTGGGGCCCGGTGCTGGGCGGCGCGACGGCCCTGATGGGCAGCCTGCTGCCGGCCGGCAACGCCTGCCGGGTGCGGGTGTCGGAAGTGTTCGCACGGGTGACCTAGTGCATCGTTACGACCGGAATTCGGCTTCGACGAATGGGGTGCCATGCCCACGGCTT
>JAEUIF010000038.1 GCA_016795185.1 Planctomycetia bacterium
AGACCTGGCGCCGCTGCGGGCCGTGGTGCGGGCGCGTTCGCGTTATTTACATTCCCGTCCGGGGTTTCGTCGTCCCGCCTCCCGGCGGTCGCGCCGCTCTACCGCCTGACGGCGGAACTACGAACGTCCCGCCAGGTCCGCCACTTCTCCGCGTGGCGAAATGGCGGACCCAGCGGTCCCCACAGCGAAAGCTAGGCCATGCTCACCATTCGACCGGCGACCGAGCACGATTGGTCCGCGATCTGGGCCATGTTCCAGCAGGTGACGGCGGCCGGCGACGCCTTCGCCTACGACGTGGAGACGCCCGAAGCGGTCGCCCGCAAGCTCTGGGTCGAACCGCCCGCGCATGCCTTCGTCGCGGAGATGGATGGCGCGGTGGTCGGCACTTATTACGTCCGGCCGAATCAACCGGGCCGCGGCGCGCACATCGCCAACGCGGGCTACATGGTCGCGACGGCTGCCCAGGGCCGGGGCCTGGCGTCCGCCCTCTGCCGGCATTCGCTCGACATGGCCCGACAACTCGGCTTCCGCGCCATGCAGTTCAACTTCGTGGTCAGCAGCAACACCGCGGCCGTCCGCGTCTGGGAGAAGCACGGCTTTCACATCATCGGCCGGGTGCCGGCGGCGTTTCGCCACGAAACCCTGGGCCTGGTCGATGCGTTGATCTTCTATCGCGCGCTGTGAGGGTAATGCCGATTCGCAGAGGGGTGGGCCGATTCGCCAACTGCTACAGCTCCGGAGGGGCGTTAGCATGGTAGCCCACGGCGCAAGCCGTGGGAACTCGACCACCTCAGCCCGCCAGCCCCGGAGGGGCGGCAGAAGCAGAGCGGCCTCCAGGAACAGTGCTCGTCGTAGGCGATGCCATCGATATGCAGCCACCGTACTGGGGAAATTCTTCCGCCCCTCCGGGGCTGGTAGTGCAGGGAGCTATTCACCCACGGCTGGCGCCGTGGGCTACTACTCTAGCGCCCCTCCGGGGCTGCGCGGCTCGCCCATGAACCCCCCGGCCCCTTCGTCCGTAAAAAATGCAAAAATAGTCCAAGGTCGGCCTCGGCATGCGGGCATTACTTGGTGACTGAGGCGAAAGGGATTCATGGCACACAGCAAGACGACCCGGTCGGCCACTGCCACCGAAGTGGCGGACGGCCCAAACGATGCCCTGCTGCTACGGCGCTTTGCCGTCGAGCACGACCAGGCGGCGTTTCGCGCCGTCGTTGAACGGCACGGTGCCCTCGTCTGGGGCGTGTGCCGGCGCGTGCTGCGCCACTGGCAGGACACCGAGGACGCCTGGCAGGCGACGTTTCTGGTCCTGGCGCGAAAGGCAGGTTCCGTGAACTGGTCCCCCTCGGTGGCCAACTGGCTGTACAGCGTGGCCTACCGGGTGGCCCTGAAGGCCCGCGCCGAGGCAGGTCGGCGGCGCGAGCGGCAGGCGGAGATCGAACGGCAGCAGCGACAGCGCGCTAAACCGCAAGCGGTCAACCAAATGGAATTCTGTCTGGACGAGGAACTGCATCGCCTGCCCGAGAAGTATCGCGCGCCGCTGGTCCTGTGCTACCTCGAAGGCAAGAGCAACGAGGAAGCGGCCCGGCAACTGGGGCGGCCGGTCGGCACCGTCTGGTATCAGCTGACGCGCGGCCGGGAAATGCTGCGTGAGCGGTTGGCGCAGCGCGGCCTGATGATGAGCACGGCCGGCCTGGCGCTGGCTTTGTCCGAAAGCACGGCTACCGCCGCGGTGCCGAGCAGCCTGGTCACTGCCACCCTGGCGGCCGTGGCCGGCGGCGCGAGCGGGCACGCGGGCAACGTCGCTGCCGCCGCTTTGGCTCAGCAGGTGCTGGCCGGCATGCTGTTCGCCAAGGTGAAGACGGCGGCGAGCGTCGGCCTGGGCGCCGTGCTGGCCGCGGCCCTGGTAGTAGCGACCGGCGCGGCGCTGCAACCGGGCGAGGGCGATGCGGCACCGGCTTCATCCGCGCAGCCGGTCGCGGTCAAGCCGGGCAGCGGACGCATCGTCGGCTACTATCCGGAATGGGGCATCTACGACCGGAAGTTCCACGTCGCGGACATTCCCGCGAACAAGCTGACGCACCTGAACTACGCCTTCGCGAAGATCGAGAACGGTGAATGCGCCCTGTTCGACCGCTTTGCCGCCGTCGAGAAGCAGTACCCCGGCGACAACCCGGAAGGCAAGCTGCGCGGCAATTTTCGGCAGTTGCAGTTGCTCAAGCAGCAGCACCCGCACCTGAAGACGCTGCTAGCGGTCGGCGGCTGGACGCTGTCCGGTCCGTTCTCCGACGCCGCTTTGACGGATGAATCGCGGGCCAAGTTCGCGCGTTCCTGCGGGCGCTTCGTCACGGAATACGGCTTCGACGGCATCGACATCGACTGGGAATATCCCGTCGGCGGCGGGCTGGAGGGCAACAAGACGCGGCCCGAGGATAAGCAGAACTACACCAAGCTGCTGGCCCGGCTGCGCGCGGAACTCGACGCCGTCGGCAAGGCAGACGGCAAAACGTACCTGCTGACCATCGCCGCGCCTGCGGCACCGGCGACCTTCGCCAACGTGGAGCTGGACAAAGTTCACCCGTACCTCGACTGGGTGAATCTGATGAGCTACGACTTTCACGGCAGCTGGAGTGACAAGACCAACTTTCACGCCCCACTGTTTGCCGGGCCGGACGATCCGGCAATGGAACCGGCCCGCAGCCAGTTCAACGTGGCTGCGGCCGTGCAGGGCTACCTGAAAGCGGGCGTGCCGGCGGACAAACTCGTGATGGGCGTGCCGTTCTACGGCCGGGGCTGGGGCGGTGTGAAGGACGCGAACAAGGGCCTCTACCAGCCGCACGCCCCGCAGGTGCCGCGCGGCACGTGGGAAGACGGCGTCTGGGACTACAAGGACCTAACGGCCAACTACGTGGGCAAGCTCGACCGGCACTGGCACGATGCCGCCAAGGCCCCGTGGCTCTTCGACCCGAAGAAGGGCCTGATGATTACTTATGAAGACCCGGAATCGCTGCGTCACAAAGTGGACTACGTGCGCCGCCACGGACTCGGCGGCGTGATGATCTGGGAAGTCAGCGCCGATGACCCCCGCACCCCCTTGCTGGACGTCATTCAGGACTCGCTGAAACGGCGCTGACCGGCTCGTTGCCTGCATAACCCGGCTTGCCGTGGGTGGCACGTCCCTCGGTACTCCGAGGGCGTGCGTGGGACTGGCCACTTATCGGGTGTGAAGTCGTTTCCGGGTTCCGCACGCCCTCGGAGTACCGAGGGACGTGCCACCCAGATTCGACGGAATCTAATTCTCGATTGATTGAACCTATCCCGTTCCCCTCACTGCGGCCGCGTGCGCGCCGGGGTGCCGGAGATCGTCCGTCATCGCCGCCGCGCCGCGGGCCCCGCCGCGCATCTCGGAGTGCGCGGCGACCTCTCTCGTTTCGACTGGAGAACAGGCATGACTGGTTTGCTGTCGTGGTTCAAGCATCCGCTGAAGCAGCACTCGAACACACGGACTCGGCGGCGTCTCGAACTCGAACTGCTCGAAGACCGCACCGTGCCCGCCGGCGTGCTGGCCGATTACGAGGTAACGACGGCCTGGGGCTCCGGCTTCCAGGCCGGCATCGAGCTGACCAATCAGCAGACGGCCAGCGTCGTCAACTGGCGGCTCGAATTCGACTACGCGGCGAACATCACTTCCATCTGGAACGCCAGCATCATCAGCCGTAACGGCTCGCACTACATCATCGGCGGCGCGGCCTGGAACGGCACCATCGGCGCGGGCGGTTCCGTCGAGTTCGGCTTCATCGGCGCGGGTTCGTCGGCCGCGCCGAGCAATTATTTGCTAAACGGCAAACCACTCGATGACACCCCGCTGCCGCCACCGCTGCCCACGCTGTCCATCGGCAATGCCAGCGTCACGGAGGGCAACACCGGCAACACGAATGCGAACTTTACCGTCACGCTGTCCGCGCCGGCCGCCAGTCCCGTCACCGTGACTTACAGCACGCTGCCCGGCACCGCCACCGCTGGCGGAGACTACCTCGCCAGCAGCGGTACGCTCACCTTCGCGCCGGGCGAACTTACCAAGACTGTCAGCGTGGCCGTCGTGGGCGACACGCAATTCGAGGCGGATGAAACCTTCCAGGTGCAACTCGGCGCGCCGAGCGGTGCAACGTTGGCAGAAGCCGTCGGCACGGGCACGATTCGCAACGACGACGCCCCACCTCCGCCGCCCTCCACGGGCGACGTGACCTTCCAGCGCACCAGCGACTGGGGCAGCGGCTTCCAGGGCGAAATCACGGTGCGGAACAGCGGCACGACGACGCTGCAAAACTGGGTGCTGGAGTTCGACTACGGTGGGCGGATTGAGTCGATCTGGAATGCCCGGATCGTCAGCAAGACGGGCAATCATTACGTGGTGCAGGGGGCCGAGTGGAACGCGAATATCGCCGCAGGCGGTGCGGCGGTCTTCGGCTTCGTGGCCAGTCCGGGCACAGCGCCTGCGAACCCGACCAACTTCCTGCTGCGCGGCGCGACGCCGGTGAACCGCGTACCGGTGGCCTGGGACGACTTCGCCACGACGAGCACCAACACGCCGATCACCGTGAACGTCCTGGCCAACGACACGGACGCGGACGGGAATGCACTGTCGGTCACTGCCGTCACGCAGGGACAGCACGGCGCCGTGGTCCGTAACGCGAATGGTTCGCTGACCTACACGCCCGCCGCCGGCTACACGGGCACGGACAGCTTCCGCTACACGCTCAGCGACGGCCAGGGCGGCACCACCACGGGCGCGGTCAGCATCACGGTGGTCGGTTCGCAGGCGTCCAGCTGGCCCGCCCAGGTGTTCGCGCCGTATGTGGACATGACGCTCTATCCCATGTACGACCTGGCGAAAGCCGCCCGCGAACAGGGCTTGCGGCACTTCACGCTGGCCTTCATCGTGGCCGATTCGCAGCATCGACCGAGCTGGGGCGGCTTCGATGTGTATGCCGTGGGCAGCGGCGAGTTCGATACCAACGTGAAGTCGCAGCTGGCCGCCATCCGTGCCCTCGGCGGCGATGTGATCGTCTCTTTCGGCGGCGCGGCCAATCACGAGCTGGCGCAGGTCATCACGGATGTCACCGCACTGCGCAATGCCTATCAGCAAGTCATCGACACCTATCAACTGACACGCATCGACTTCGACATCGAAGGCGCTGCCGCCGCCGACCGCGCCTCCATCGACCGGCGTTCGCAGGCCATCGCGGGGCTGCAACAAAGTGCTGCGGCGGCCGGCCGCGAGCTGGCCGTCTGGTTCACGCTGCCCGTGCTGCCCACCGGCCTGACGCCCGATGGAGTCTACGTCCTGCAATCGGCCCTGCGTTACGGCGTGACCATTGGCGGCGTCAACATCATGGCCATGGACTACGGCGACAGCGCCGCGCCGAACCCGCACGGCCGCATGGGCGACTACGCCATCCAGGCCGCGACCAGCCTGCAAGTCCAGCTGGCCACGCTCTACGGTTCGGCGAAGACGCAGGCGCAGCTCTGGCAAATGGTCGGCGTCACGCCGATGATCGGCCTGAACGACGTGACCACCGAGGTCTTCGATCAGCAGGAAGCGCGCGAACTGGTGGCGTTCGCGGAGCAAAAGGGCATCGGCTTGCTGAGCATGTGGTCGCTGAACCGCGACCGGCAGAACCCGTCGGGCCGGATCGGCTACGTCGATCTGACTTCGAGCAGCCTGTTGCAGCAGCCGTTCGAGTTCTCGCATATCTTCGATGACATCGTGGGTTAATGCAGAACCAAGCGACTGGGTGCGCGAGTCTATCCTGGGGTGGCACGTCCCTCGGTACTCCGAGGGCGTGCGAGCGACGGGCCATCCGCCGTGGTGCAGTCGCTTCGGGGTTCC
>JAEUIF010000054.1 GCA_016795185.1 Planctomycetia bacterium
CGCGCATACGTGGTGGGGCCTGACCTACGACCCGGAGCAGAAGCAGTTGCTCTTCATGAACACCTGGGTCACCGATCAGAAGAAAGCCGTGCAGCAACTCGGCGGCGATCCAGCGCAGCTCTACGCCGGCCCGCCGTTGTGGGCCTTCGCGCCGCAGGCGGGCCGCTGGAAAATGCTGAAGACCGAAGCGCCCTATCCCCGCCCGATCTTCGGCGGCTTGCTGGAATATGTGCCCGAACTGAAAGGCTCGCTCTGGCACGCCAACAACTGGCAGATGCACGGCTCCTGGCTGTACGACGCCAGGACCAACGCCTGGAAAGACCTGAAGGCCAACGGCAAGCCCACGGATTTCGAGCAGCAAGCCCCGCAACCGGAGCAGGTCGGCTACCACGACCCGCAGCGCAAGCTCATCGTCGTGCAGCGGCACAAGGACACGCACCACTACGACACGCGGACGAACGCCTGGAAGAAGGTGCTGTCGGCGGACAAGGATTCTGAACTGGCGCCCTTCGGCCACGACGCCTGGGCGCCCATGTATCACGATCCCGTCAGCGGCCACGGTTTACTGGTGGATTTCAAGTCCAGCGTGCTCTGGGCTTACGATCCCGACAAGACCACCTGGACCAAGTTGCAACCCGAGGGCGAGGAGATGCCGAAGGGCAGCAAACGCCTGGCCTACTTCGACCCCGTGCAGAACGTGTTCGTCGTCATCCAGGACACCACCGTCTGGGCGTATCGGTATCGTCTGCCAAAAAAGGGTGAATAGGCACTTGGATGCCTTTGAGGAACGCCACGCTGGACACGGCGCGTGTGTCGTTTCCTGAAGTACGTCGGGCTTTCCAGCCCGACACGTCGCGCCAGTGGCTGGCCGCGCCCGCTCCGTCCTACCGACTGTTCCCGAGGCGGCATGTCGGGCTGGAAAGCCCGACGTACACCCGCAGTCCAGACAAAAACTCCGTGGATGCCGACTTAGGTTTTGCCTATCGGATGTCTTGAATAATTTGGTCTCGGCAAGTGGAGACTTTCGCGCTGCAATGTCGTCTAATGCCCGTGCGGTCGCGCGGCGCGTGCTCCGGCCGCGCAGCGCAGTCCGCGGAAGAGCCGAGCATGGCTGCCAAAGGCCGCGAACACCAACCCCCCGTTTGCGGCCCGGCGAATCGTGGCAGGCTCGCCGTTCAGCCGTCTTGGCTCTTCCCGGACTGCGCACTTTCCTCGACCGGTCGGCGCGAGATCGGAGTACGAAACATGAAACGACGATGGCTCGGCAGCCTGGCGCTCGCCGCCCTCGTGGCGGGCGGACTGGCGGCCCAGGGCGTCAAGCAGCAGATCGAGTACGTCGCGGATATCGACGATTGGCAAGTCGCGGTATATGCCGGGGCTGCCAACGCCGATGGCTTCGTGCAGGGGCCGTTGCGCGAAGCAGGCATCGGCCGCAACGCCTGGAGCATGTGTTTCTTTCCCGATGGCCAGGGGTTCATGGCCGTCGATGGTGTCGTCCTGACCTTCACGCGCGACGGCATCGTCCGCTTCCTGGCCGGCAATCCGGGGGCGACTGGCTACCAGGATGGGCCGGCGTCCCAGGCGCTGCTGGGCCGGCAGATTAGCATTTGCCCCGATGGCCAAGGCGGACTCTGGCTGGGCGACCGCTCGAACCGCTGCATTCGGCGACTGAAGAAGCAGGACGGCCGCTGGACCGTCGAGACGGTGGCGGGCGATCCGCTCGCGACCGTTTCGGAGAAGCAACTCGAACGAGTGCGGGAGGAGGGCAAACTGCCCGACGGTCAGGTACGGCCGACCGATGGACGCGGCAAGCAAGCAGTCTTCGCTTACCTGCACTCGAACATTAGCGCCGACGCCGACGGCCATGCCTGGATCATGGACAGCGACTTTCTCCGCAAGATCGCGCCGGACGGCACCGTGTCTACGCTGAACCCCAAGGGCGGCAGCGGCATCCCCGCCCAGGACGCGGCGGAACCGCTGGAGTCCGCCCGGTTCCGGCTCATCATGGGCGGCGGCATGTGCTTCGACGGCGATGGCCACCTCTACGTGGCCGACCGCTGGAACCACTGCATTCGCCAGGTGGACCTGAAAGCGAAGACGGTATCGATCGCCGTCGGGCCGGGCGGCGGCTATGTCGATGGTCCGGAAAAGAACTGCGGCTTTCACGATTCGCCGGGGTCCATCGTTTACGATCCCTACCGCAAACGCTTCTACACCACGGGCGTGGATGACTGGGGCCTGCGCGTCTGGGAGCAGGGCCACCTGAAGAGCATCGCGGGCGGCAACCACAAGAACAAGGGGCTGGAAGGCCCGGCGCGCGACGCCTCGCTGCACTGGTCGCGGGTGGTGGCCGTCGATCCGCGCCCGCCGCACGACATCTATTTCATCAGCGGCGGCCCGGTGTGGGATGGCCGCCTGGGTCGGCTCTTCAAGCCCGCGGATCAGGTCAAGAAGGGAGGTGGCCAGTGAAACGCTTCCTGGGTGCTGCCGTGCTCGTGCCCCTGCTGTGGACGGCACTGCGTTCCGCACCGCCGCCCGGCGAGTTGAAGATTGGCGAACCGCGTACGGTGGCGACGGGACCGACCCTCGCGCTGCCGCGCGCCGCGTTCGGCGACGGCGTCTATCTGGTCGTCTGGCAGGACGGTTGGACCGGCCTGGACGCGACCGCCGACATCAAGGGCCTGCGATTGAAGGCCGGTTCGCTCGAACCGCTGGACCGCGAACCGCTGACGATCTGCTCCGCCGCCGAGGCGCAGGAAGCCCCCGCCGTCGCCTATGCCAATGGCGTCTTCCTGCTCGTCTGGCAGGATTTCCGCAACGGCAAGGACTACGACATTCGCGGCGCGGTGGTGGATGCGAAGTCCGGCCAGGTCCGCGCCGGTGACCTCGAACTCGCCGTGCGGCCAGGCAGTCAAGCGCGGCCTGCGGTCGCCTCGGACGGCAAGACGTTCTTCGTAGTCTGGCAAGAAGCGCGCGGCGAAGTGCATGGCATTCGCGGCGTGCGCGTTTCCACCGCCGGCAAGGTGCTCGACGAAACCCCGCACACCTACGCCGAAACTGGCACCAGTCCTGCGTTGGCAATATCGGCTAACAAGGCGCTGGTTGCCTGGGCCCTGAAGGAACGCACGAGCGGCCGAACTGCCGCCGCGCTGATTGACCTTGCCAGCGGCCAGAAGGTGCGGGAGGTTGGCATCATCAACACCTGTTGCGGCGACCGCCCCGCCGTGGCCGACGACGGCCAGGACGGCTTCGTGACAGCTGCTGGCCGCGCCAGCGCTCCCGATCCCTGGGGCTGGGGCGGCCCGGGCGCTGTGGTGCTGTCGCGCGTGCAGGCCGACGGCACGACCCCGGAAAGCAAGCTGAACTATGCCTATCGCCTGAGCAATCTCTGTTCGCGGAGCGTGCCGAACGTGGTCGATGCGGCGGTCTGGAAAGGCGCGAAGACCTGGGAAGCCGGCGCGGTGGGCGGCTTCCCCGGCACGGAAGACAGCCTCTGGCCCACGGGCTGGCAAGCCGTGGTACACGATGGTCGGGGCGGCTACCTGTTCGCCTGGGTGAAGGGGACCATCGCTCGCGACCGACTGAACCTCTCGAACCTCGACGTCTGGGTGCGCGGCATGGATGCGCAATCGCTGGCCGTGCGCGTCGCGGATCGCCAAGCAGCAGCCACGAGCGCCGACGAGACCCGGCCTGCACTGGTCAATGGGCCGGCGGGCGAAATCCTGCTGCTCAACGAGCGCTTGCAAAGCGGCGAACCGCGCCGCATCGAAGCACGCCGGCTTGACCTGCCTCGCTGAACCAATTGGGGCATTTTGTCGCGGGCTGTCATGGTCCGCCCAGCGGCGGGTGGCACGTCCCTCGGTACTCCGAGGGCGTGCGAGCGACT
>JAEUIF010000136.1 GCA_016795185.1 Planctomycetia bacterium
CTTCAGCAATTCCCGGCCCGTGTGCCGCACGCGATAGACCCGGCCGTGAATGCGGTCGCGGCTGGGGTCTCGCAAGTTGTGCTGCATGTGGCCGATGATCGGGTTCTGCCAGTCCAGGAAGTAGATCGCCCCATCCGGGCCGACCTTCAGGTCCGACGGACGGAAGTTCGGGTCCGTCGAAGAAAGCAGCGGTTCCACTTCCTTGGCGCCGAAGCTAGCGCCATTGTCTTCCAGCTTGTATTGCAAAATGCCCTGGAAGCCGATGACGTTCGGCACCAGCAGGTTGCCCTGCATGGCATCCGGGAAGTGCTTGCTGCTCAGGATTTCCATGCCGGGGCAGGGCCGCGTCCGCTGCTTGTAAACCTGCGGCGGCCGGGCATGTTTGTTCGGGAACTCGACGTGCCCGGAGAACAAGGCCGCGTGATACGGGTTGGCCCCAGTGCCATCGACGACGATGTCCTGGCCCCAGCGGTCGAAGACGTGCCCGTGCGGATTGGCGAAGCCGAAGCTGACATAGACGCCGAACTTCTGGGCGCGCGGCTCGTAGCGGAACACGCCGGCATTCGCCAGCCGCACCGCCGGGCCGTAGGGCGTTTCCGACTGCGAATGGTGGAACGTGCCTTCCTGGAAGTAGAGCGCGCCGCCCGGATCGAGGACGAAGCTGTTGGAAGTATGGTGCGTGTCGGCCGAGCAGAGGCCGTGAATCACGCGCTCGCGCACGTCGGCCTTGCCGTCGCCGTTGGTGTCCTTGAGGAATAGCAGGTCAGGAGCCTGCGCCACCAGCACGCCGCCGTTCCAGAGTTCAAAGCCGGTCGGGTTGTGCAGGTCGTCGGCGAAGATGGTCTTCTTGTCGGCCTTGCCGTCGCCGTCGGTGTCTTCGAGGATGATGAGCTTGTCGTTCATCGGCTCGGTCGGCTTCCAGTGCGGGTAGGTCGGCCAGACCGCCACCCAGAGCCGGCCCTGCGGGTCGAAGGCCATCTGCACCGGGTTGGCGAGTTCGGGAAACTCCTTTTCGGAAGCGAACAGGTTGACCTTCAGGCCCTGGGCAATCTTCATCTTCTGGATGGCTTCCTCGCCGCCGAGGAAGACGTGCTTGCCGCCGGGCAGCGGGCCGGGCCGATTGGTCTTCACCGGGATGAACGGCGGCAGGTTGTTATCGACCGCCTTGGCGACGTTGCCCTGCGCCGCGGCCCAGACCACGCGGTCGCGGTTGGAAGTCATCACGTCGAGGACTTCCAGTTCGCGCTGGCCGACCTCGTAGTTCGACTGGCCATCCACGAACTTCAGGAAGGCACGCTCGCCAAAGGTCGAGTAGCCGTCTACCGCGCGATAGCGATTGAACCAGTAATGGTTCTTATCTACCACGGCCTTGCGGACGCTTTCGAGCAACTCGGGCGTCCGCTTCACCTCGCCCTGGCCGGCGAACAGCGAACGGTCAATGGCCTCGGCCAGTTGCTTGTTGCCGTCGGCGTTGAGGTGGATGCCATTGATGGTCAAAGGCTTCGTCGCCTTGGCGTACAGTTCGGTGGTCGGCTGGTAGAGGTCCACGAAGGCAACCTTGTTGGCCTTCGCCACCTCGGCCATCGCGGCAGTGTACTGCTGCAAGCGGACGTTGTTGGCACTACCGTCGGGCAAATTGCGATCCTTCGTGTTCTCGTGGGCGATGGGCGAGAACAGCACCAGGCGCGGGGCGCTCTTGCCGTTGAACTGCTGCTTCAGCGTGCTCTGCACGAAGCCTTCCAGGTCCTTCTTGAACTTGTCCAGGCCCTCGGCGCCGCCGAACGATTCGTTGTAGCCGAAGAACGCGAAGATCACGTCCGCCTTCGTATTGGTCAACTCGAAGCGATTCTCGCGCACCGCTTGCAAGTTCGTCAGCTTCTTGGGCTGTGGCACGGGTGCCGAACCGGCCAGCCACTGTTCGGGCTTGCCAAAATCCATCGAGCGCAACCGCGTGGTCAGTTCATCGCCGGAGAAGCCGAGGTTGCGGATCACCAGTTCGTGCTTGGGAAAGCGCGTGTGCAGATAGGCTTCGAGCCAGCCGTCGTGCTGCATGCGGTCGGCCAGCGTGTTGCCGATCAGGCAGATGTGGTCGCCGGGCCGCAGCTCAAAGCCCGCCGCCGCTTTCGGTTCATCGGCCGACCACAGGCCGACGCTCGCGGTCAGCACCAGGCCGAGGATCAATAGCGCCCGCAGCGGAGAACGGTGGCAGAAGAAGCGGTGGGAATCCATGATGGTTGGCCTCGGGATGTCGGTGTTCCCCCTCTCCCCTGGCGGGAGAGGGGCCGTCAGGCTCGGCTCGTTACTGTGGTTGCGGTGCATCC
>JAEUIF010000147.1 GCA_016795185.1 Planctomycetia bacterium
AACAAGGGCGGCGGTCATGTCAAGCTGCTGATCTGGCACGGCCCGACCGCCGACCTGGGCAAGTTCATCGCGCTGGCCAAGGACAGTCCGTCGGAATGGCGGGTTCCACCCAAACCGCCGGCGAAGCCCGAGCAGGAACTGATTACCAAGGGCATGCTCGGTGCCGACGATGGTCCCTTCGCGGTGGATACCTTCACGCTGCCCTACGAAAATCCCCATAAGTCGCTGATGTTCGTCAGCGGCGTCGATTTCCTGCCCGGCGGTGAACTGGTCGTCTGCACGGCGCACGGCGACGTGTGGATCGCGAAGCCGCTCGACGAGCGCCTGGAGAAGATCGTCTGGAAACGCTTCGCCTCCGGTCTCTATCAGCCGTTGGGTCTCAAAGTGGTGGACGGCAACATCATGGTGCTCGAGCGCGGCCAGTTGACCACGTTGCGCGATCGGGACGAAGATTTCCAGGCGGACGGCTACATGAACACCTGCGGCGATTGGGACACCGGCGGCGGCGAACACTCCTTCGATACCTGCCTGGAAATGGACCAGGACCGCAACGTCTTCTTCTTCAAGACCGGCGATACACACACGCCCACCGGCGGCTGTCTGATGCGCGTGCCGCTGCCAAAGGACGGCAAGGTCTTCAAGAGCGAGGTCTTCGATACCGGCTTTCGGCATCCCATCGGCCTGGGCATGTCGCCCGACGGCATCGTCAGCGGCGCGGACCAGGAAGGCAACTGGATGCCGGCCACGCGCCTGGACCGCTACCAGAAGGGCGGTTTCTACGGCGATATGCGCGCCCATCACCGCGCGACGCCGCCGAAGATTTACGATGCGCCGCTCTGCTGGCTGCCGCGCCAGCTCGACAACTCCGCCGGCGGCCAGGTCTGGGTGCCGAAGGGGCAGTGGGGGCCGCTGGGCGGCAAGATGCTGCACCTGTCATATGGCCGCTGCCGGGTGATGCAGGTCTTGCAGGAGGAAGTGGACGGCCAGCACCAGGGCGGCGCGGTGAACCTGGGGCTGAACTTCCTGTCGGGAGTGTGCCGGGGCCGCTTCCATCCGAAGGACGGCCATCTGTATCTGGTGGGCCTCAAGGGCTGGCAGACCGCGTCGGTCGAGGATGGCTGCGTACAGCGGGTGCGTTACACCGGCAAGAAGATGTATCTGCCGACAAGCCTGTCGGTGCATGCCGATGGCATTCGCCTGGCTTTCAGTCAGCCGCTCGACAAGGCGAGCGCTGCCGACCCGAAGCGCTATCGCATCGAGCAGTGGAACTACCGCTGGAGCGGCGACTATGGCTCCAAACGCTGGTCGGTGGCCGAGCCGAGCAAGATCGGGCAGGATACGGTGCCGGTGCAGTCCGTGCAGTTGCTGCCGGACGGGCAGAGCGTGTTCCTGCGCATCAAGGGGCTCCAGCCCGTCATGCAGATGCAGCTTCATTTCGATCTGACGGCGGCCGATGGCCAACCGCTGGCGGGGGATGTGTTCAACACGATTCACAAACTGGGGAAACCGGCGCTGCCTTGAGCTGCGCGGTCGCCAGCGGTGCGAGACTTTGAAACCCTTGGCAAGACTGCCTCGTCTGAAGTAACATAGGTGAGCGAAAGGACATCCACTATTCCCCAGCGGGAGAGACGGTTATGGATACGGTGCCATTCTGGGCGTGCCGCAAGTGCATCGCGGTGGCCCTGGTCCTGGGCCTGGCAGCCCATGCGGACCTGAGCTGGGCCGCCGACGAGGACGAAGCGCTGCGCAAGCAGGCGATCGCGCTCAACGACCTGACCGGCAACGATGCGCTCGAAAAAGCCATCGACGACCTGCTCAAGGACAAGGACAAGACCAGGAAGCTGCTGACCACCGCCGACCGCATGGCGCGCGGCAAGGACCAGCCGTTCAATTACAACGCGGCCTTCGTGCTGGCGCGCACCGCGCAGGAACTGAAAGACCTGGAAATCGCCGAATCGCTCTACAGCCTGTGCGTCAAGACCGCCACCAAGCTACAGAGCGGCCAGAAGCTGGCGCAGTCGTTCGGCGGCCTGATCGACACCTTCTACGAGAACAAGCGCTTCGACAAGGTCGTCAAGTTCTGCCGGGAATTCCTCGAGATCGACGGCGACGACACGGTCAAGAACCTGCGGCCCGTGGTCATGGAACGCATGATCCAGGCCATGGCGCGGCAAGGCAAGATCGACGACGCGCTCAAGCTCACCGACAACCTGATCGCGCTGGAGAAGAAGGACACCGGCTGGTGGTCGTTGCAGCTCAAAGCCTGGGTGCTGCGCGAGGGCGCCCGGCTGGACGAATCCGCCAAGGTTTACGAGACCATCGTCGAACGGCTCGAAAAGGACGACACGCTGAAGCCCGAGCAGAAGGACCGCTATCTGGACCGCAACCGCTATCTGCTCAGCGGCGTCTATGTCGATCTCAAGAAGATCGATAAGGCGGCGGAACATCTCCAGGTCTTGCTCAAGAAGAAGCCCGACGATCCGACCTACAACAACGACCTCGGCTACATCTGGGCCGACCACGACATGAACCTGGAGGAAGCCGAGAAGCTGATCCGCAAGGCCATCGACGAGGACCGCAAGCAGCGCAAGGCCATCCCCGACCTGCCGGCCGACGAGGACAAGGACAACGCGGCCTACCTCGACAGCCTGGGCTGGGTGCTGTTCAAGCAGAAGAAGTATGAAGAGGCCAAGAAGTGGCTGTTGCAGGCCGTGGAAGACAAGGACGGCCAGCACATCGAAATCTACGACCACCTGGCCGACGTCCACATGGCGCTGAAAGAGAAGGACAAGGCTATTTCGGTCTGGAAGAAGGCCGTCGAATCGGCGGGCACGAGCAAGCGCGAGCAGGAGCGCAAGGCCGTCGTCGAGAAGAAGCTGAAGGATGCCGAGAAGTAACCGCGCCGCTGACTGCGCCAGTTTCACCTACGAAGCCCGACGCGCCGGCAAGGGATAATTTCCTTGCGGGCGCGTCGGGCTTCGTGCTTCGGAGAAATCGCGGACGGATAACTTTTCGATTCGCTTCATCCCGTTGCCGGTGTGGCACGTCCCTCGGTACTCCGAGGGCGCGCGGACCGTGCAAGGGCTTCACGCACGACAAGTGGCAAGTCGCTCGCACGCCCTCGGAGTACCGAGGAACGTGCCACCCACTTTTCGCTGGGGCGACAACTCGGTTGACGATGTTGTTAATAGCCGGCGGGCGCGCGGCCTTCCAGCACGTCGCGCCAGAACCCAGGCATGCCGCGGTAGGCACTGTCGTAGGTCGCCGCCAGTGGAACGTTGATATAGCGGTCGCACTTCAGGAATAGCGGCATGGCCGGCAACGGGTCGCCAACCGCCCGGTGCTCGAAGTAGACTTCCGCGGGCCGTTGGGCCACGTAACTGGCCAGGGTCAGGGGTTCGGACGCGGGCAGTTCGTAAAGCAGTTCCTGGTCGCGCCGCAGTTTCCGCAGCAACTCGCCGTGCAAACCGTCGGGATCGTGCGGTCCCGGCGGGAACAGGTCGATGAGCAAGAGATGAATGCCCGCACCCAGCGCCGCAGCCGCCTTGTCGATAAACGCCTCGACATGTTCGGCGCGGTCCTTGTTGGCGGGAGACACGATCTCGATCAGCGCAATGAGTTTGTGGTTGCTAACGTGCCGGATCGCCAGCGAGCGGCGCAGCTCGACGGCTTCCGCCGGCAGGGTCAGCTTGTGCCGCGTTCGGGGCGGCGCTTCCGCCACGGCGGTCCCGCCGGTGTCCGACAACACCGGCGTCAGTTCGCGCGCTGGTTCGGGATCCGTGTGGAGTGTCAGGATGTCCGTGATGAAATGGCCCATGTGCTGCTCGGCCAGGGCATAGTAGCCCTTGGGGAGCAGCCCTTCATTCAGAGCCGACTGAATATAACCGATCCAGGCCGTATGAAAGGCGTGAAAGACACCAGCTCCAACGAGGGTCCAGTCGTGAACGGGCATGGCGTGTCCTCCAGCGCATCGCGGTCCACGCCATTATATCCCCTGCGGGCATTCTGGGAGCGAACCGGAACGCAGGAAGCTCATCGCTTGCTCCGAGGCCGCCGCGCAGTAACACCTATCTCGTACCCAATCGGGCCGCGTGCGTTCAAGGCCACGTCCGATCCCGCGACCATTTTGGCGGACAGGGTCGAAAACCCCAATAAAAACACCCTGTCCGCCAGGGGAGGAGTTGGCGGACAGGGTGGGCGTTAGTCCTGTTACGGGCTGCCGTGGGGCGCGCCTACCGCACCTTCGCCTGGAAGGTGATGACGCCGGTTTCACCGGGCAGCAGCTTGCCGGGCACTTCCCAGCGAAGGATCAGCGAGCCGGCTTCGTTCTCTTGCATCGAGAAGTTGGCCTCGCGGTCGGACTTCCAGCTGCCGACCACGTATTGCAGGCGACCGGTCAGGCTGTCGTTGATGACCACGTCGTCGATCGGCTGGCCGCCCGGATTGCTGTAGCGCAGGGTGAAGGTCACTACGTCGCCGATGTCGGCCGTCAGCCGATCCGCTTCCTTGCAGAGATAGAGCGGCTTGCACGGCGGTTCGCATTTCTTCTGTGCGGTGCCGATCACCACCTGGCTGCCCTGCTGGCCGATGATCAGGCCCGTGCTCAGCATCTGTTCGAGCGTGATGACGGTCTGCGCTTCCTGGATGCTCACGGGCCGTTGGCGGTTCTTCATCACTTCCGGTTGCTCGACCTGATCGGTGATGATGGGCGGCACGCGCATCAGCACCACTTCCTGGCCGACGACCACGCGCTTGTGCGCTGGGCCGACCAGCAGGTCGTAACCGACGGGCGTGATGTCGGTGCGGACCACGACGTAGCGCGGCACCAGGATGCAGACGCGGTTGGAGATCGCCAGTTGCCGGCGACCGCAGCTATCGGAATACTCGGCGATGGTGTCC
This sequence comes from Planctomycetia bacterium, assembly GCA_016795185.1. Taxonomy (GTDB): domain Bacteria; phylum Planctomycetota; class Planctomycetia; order Gemmatales; family Gemmataceae; genus JAGVLI01. Next base: position 4,900 of record JAEUIF010000147.1, read on the forward strand.
TTGGGGCCGAGCCCGCCGAGCTTGCCCTGAGCGTCGAGTCCGGCGAAGGGCGGAGCGTCGCCGCCGTCCTTGATGACCTCCTCTTCCTCCCAGTCGAGGCCGTGAATCGGATCAGTCACGGGGAAGCACTTGTAGGGCACGTTCGGCGGCACGGGCGGCATGCCGAGCGGACCGCCGGGCAGCAGCAGGGTGTTTGGAATCGCCCGCGCCGACAGTTCCTCGAAGCTCAGCTGCCGATGGCCGATGCGCACCACGAGCATCGGGCGGCCGAGAACCCAGGCTTCTTCGAGCAGGTTGCGTTCGGGCGGCACCACGGTTTCCAGCGGGGCGTCAGCGCTGGTCTGCACCGGGGCGGCGCGATCGGGATTTTCGAGCGCGATCACCTTGGTGACGTAAGCGCCTGCCAGCACCTGGTCCACGTCCTGCTCGGTGATGACCACGGGCACCGGGAATTGCAGGCCGTTCAACGGCGGCGGCAGACGCAGCGTCCCGATGACCTCGATGGTCGGGTACAGGGCCACGTCCTTGCCCTGCGGCAGGTTGCCCAGGCGGAACTGATAGATGTAGCCGGGCCGCGCGCCGATCAGAGCGGGCGCTTCGATGTCCGTGCTGCGCAGGCAATCCGGATAGAAGGTCGCCTTGGAGCCGGGCGGGCCGATGATGCGGATGCCCACCACCGGCGATTCGGGCGGCGGCGGGATCACCGGCGGTAGTCGTTTCAACGGAGCGGCGGCCAGCAACCACGGCAGCAGCGCGACGAGCAGCAGGCCAGGCTTTCCCGCGAACCGAAGACCAGGCACAGGTGGCAGCAAGCGGACCATCGCCTCGTACTCCTGCACTAAACTCCTGCGAAGGAAGCACGGCGAGCCGGGAGCGTCAGCGACTGGAGGGACGGACTCCGGTCGCTGCTGCTCTCGGCTCGCGGAGCAGAGGACCGTTACTGCCGCTGGCCGGCCAGCTGGGCGGGCGTTGGAGCGGCGGCCGGTTCCTGGTACTTCACGGGCTTGATGGGCGAGGCGTCAGGCAGCCGGCTGACCGGCACTCCGACCGGAGCCTTCACCGGGACGACGCCCGCGCCGGGCGGCAACGGCATCCCCTGCATTCCGGGCGGCATGGGCATCCCGGCCGGCGGCGCGGCGGTGATGCACGGCCCGCCGAACTGGTCGGGGCTCGGAGCATATGGGTTCGGCGCGTTCATGGGCGGGGTGTTCGGCGCTTCCAGGTCGATGTTGCCGACGCGGAGGATGAGCATGATGCTGCCGCGCTTGCACGCTTCGGCGATCGGGTCGAGGCCCGGCTCCAACCGCGTCGAGACGATCTCGTCCGGCCCGCCGGTCACGGCCACGTCGGCGTACTGCGGGTTCGGCAGGTAGATCACCTTCACCAGGAAGTTGCCGCCGAGCACCTGCTCGATGTCCTCGTCGGTGATGTACAGCGGAATCGCGCTGTGGGCGATGTAGGCGTCGGTCTTCAGATTGGCGGGCACGACTTCCAGCGTCGGGTACAGGTCCACGCCGGGGCGGCCGGGCAGGTCGCTCAGCTTCAGGCGGTAGATGCCGCCCTGGATGAAGTTGTAGCGGCCGGGCGCGGTGATTTCATTGCCCTGGACCACGCCGTAGGGGCCGGGCCAGGAGACCTTCATGCCCGACGGGCCGACGAACTTGACTTCCGAGCGCTGCGTGGGAAAGCGCGGACCACCCGGCCCGACGATGGCGCCGACGGCAGCGACGGCGTTAGGCACCGGCGGAACGTACGGCAGGACTTCGCTGGCCGTCCGCTGAATGCCGCCGCCTGGAGGTGCGGGCATGCCGGGAGGCGACATCACCGGCGGGCCGGACATGCCGGGCGGAGTGAAGCCGCCGGCGTTCATCACGCTGGAGGCAGCGCCGGGCATGGACGAGGCGCTCGCCTGCACGATGCCCGAACCCCCGGCCGGGTTGCCCGGCTGAACCATGCCCAGCGGCACGGCGGAGCGCATCATGGCCTGGGCCAGCTGAGCGCCTTGCGGGGGATTGGCGGCATAGGGCGCAATCATCGGCACGGGCTGCCCCCAGCCACCCTGAACGCCGGGCACAGCCGGCGCATAACCAGCGCCGCGTGGTCCGCCGTGGTTGATCGCCGACGTCGGCGAATCGGTATTGACGCAGCCGCCCGCGGCAGCCAGGACCAGGAAGATTCCCGCAGTTCGCTTCATCGCATTTCCCCCGTGGAACGTGCGCAAGGCCGCGGAGTAGCGTCGCGCGCCGCGCCCAGTTCTCCCGCGCCAAGCCGGGCTTATCGTCAGCTGGTCGCCTTGTCAGCTTTGGTTCGTCCCGGATATACTCGGCCGCGGCGCAGTCGGAACTTTCGACAAATCCGGAATCCCTTCCCCATGTCCTGCTGGCGTACCATCTCCTTTCTCGCCCTGGCCGCTCTGAGCGTGTCGATCATGGCCGCCTTCCGGAAGCAGCCTGCACGGCCCACCGCGCCGCCGCCGGTTTACCCGCCCTGCCCCGATGCCGCCGCCGCCCAGTGGCTCGACCAGGCCATCGCCGCGCTGGAACCCAGTCGGACCGCCTGGTTGCGGACCACGCTGCGCGAACAGGTCAATGCCGCTCCCCTGGCTTTCCGGGTCGAGGGTACTTACCTGCACGGCCCCGACCACCGGCTGCGCCTGGACCTCCAGGTCTGCATGGAACGTGGCCGCCGCCGCTTTGAACTGGGCAGCCACGGCAGCACCTTCTGGCAATTGGAAGGCGACGCCGCCGGCGCGTGGTCGGGCTTCACCCTGGACTGGCGCAAGCAGAGTAAGACCGATTCCGCGCGCGAGGGGGCACAGGCTCTGCGCACCGAGGTGGAGCATCACTACTGGTTCAGTGGTCCACAGCGGCTGCTGCAAAACCTGCGCGGCCAGACCACGTTCACGCGCTGCGAACGCCTCCGCTGGCGCGAACGCGACGTGCTGCTGCTGACGGGGGTGCGCACCGGCGCGAAAGGCGACCACTGGGAGACCTTTCGGCCCCGGCAATGCCGGCTGGTGCTGGATGCGGCCACGCTCTGGCCCGCCCGCGTCGAATGGTGGGGCCCCGGTCAAACGAACCAGGGCGATGTGTTGCTGATGGAACTCGACCTGACGCAACCCGTCGTCAATCAGCCGGTGCCCGATGAAGTCTTTGCCGTGCCCGCGCGCGACGCCCGCATCGAGGACCGCACGAAGCTGTGGCTCGACTGGCTGTCGTCGTCCGGCAACGATGCGAACCGATTGCGGACGGATGCGTCGCCGGCAGCGACGGGGGTTCGTGTCGCGCGCTGACGGCCCGACGCTGGGAATAAGTGGGGGCGGGCCAGGACGCCCGCCCCCGGCAGGCAACGCGCCTGCACCACCAGACAGGTGGCGATGCCGACCCTTCGACCGTAGGTCTGTCCGGCCCAACCAGCAAACTCAGTGCCGCCGACCAATTGCTCGTGGACTTCGCCATTCCCGCCGATTTGCACCATGTCGCTCGCCGCCATCGGCCATGCTTTCTCCAGCGCTGGCCAATGGTTCGCCAACGAAAACAGCCCACGGCGGGCGGCCGTGGGCTGCTTCGGGACATCGTTGCTGATTTCAGTTCCGACGAATCGCTTCCTCGGCTTTCTCCAACACCAGACGCACCGCCTCGGCCTTACTGGCGGCGTGACCTTCGAGGTGCTGCTGCCGGCCGGGCTGCCGGGTCGGGATCAAGCACGTCACCTTGCAGCCGCCCGCCGCGGTCTTCTCCATGTGGAAGCACGTAGCGCCGAGGGCATCCAGGCGACGATGCACGGCAGTCCAATCCACAGGCGACTCGGGTGCTACTCCCCCGCCGCCGATGCCCAGCTGCTCCGGGCTGGGCATGACCAGCGGGCTGGGGGCCGGGGGTGCCGCGACCACTGCGGGCGGCGGCGTTTCGTCATCGGACTGCATGCGCACCATCGGGCGCGGCGCAGCGCTGGGTAACGAAGCCGGGGCAGCGCTTGGTCGGGCTTGTCCGTTGCCCGCCACCGGTTGATTGCCGGTTGGGAACCGCGGCGGCGCGGGGTAGCCTTGCGGTTGCATCGGGGGTTGAGGTTGCATCATGGGCGGCGGCTGCATCATCGGCGCACGGCCGATGGGGATGGGACATCCCGCGGGGCCTCAGGCACCACCGGCGCGCACCGTGCTGACGGCGGCGGCGGCGAATACGGCCAGACCACGGACGGCGAACGCGAGCGCTTCCTTGCGCATGGCTCTGTGTCCTTGAACGGCCTCCGGCCCAGACAGGCGTTGGGGGCCGGAGGATAGGGTCGTGAGATATGTGCCCGACGAACGGCGGCGCGAATCCTTGCGCCGTGCGAGTGCTCGTCTCAAGCGGGCGGCTTCATAGCAGGGGCTTCCGCGAGCGTGAAGATCAGATTCACGAAACGCCGGAAAAATGCACAACTTACAAGCGGCGTTTCCGATTTACAATTTCCACCGCGCTGCTTGCGGCGTGGCACGCCGGCCTGACGTATAATCCGACCATTCTCAACGCAGCCACCAGGAGCTACCGCCATGAACCCCAGTCGCCGCGAATTCTTCCTCACGGCCGCGGGCGCGGCCGGCGTTGCCACGGCCGCTGATCTATCCGCTCAGGAGACTGCGAAACCGCAAGCGGCGGTTGACTCGCTGCGCCAGAAAACCGGGACGAAGATCGTCAGCATCGAGACGTTTCACCAGGGGACCAACGTCGGCTTCGTGCGGTTGCGCACCGACGACGGCTCCGAGGGCGTCGGCCAGATGTCGCCCTTCGAGGCCGACGTGACCGCGACCTTGCTGCACCGCAAGCTCGCGCCGCTGGTGCTCGGCGCGGACCCCGGCGATTTCGAGGCGATCTCGGATAGCTGCATCGAGAAAAACTACAAGTTTCCCTGGTCGTTCATCTGTCGGGGCCTGGCCGGCATTGATACCGCGCTCTGGGACTTGCTCGGCAAGAAGCACCAGAAAAGCGTCTGCGAACTGCTCGGAGGGAAGCCGCGGCCCATCGGGGTTTACGGCTCCAGCATGCGCCGCGACATCAAACCCGCCGACGAGGCGCAGCGCCTGGTGAAGCTGCGCGACGACCAGGGCTTTCAGGCGTTCAAGGTGCGTGTCGGCAAGGTCACGGGGCACGACGAGGACCAGTGGCCCGGCCGCACCGACGAGTTGATTCCGACCATTCGCAAAGCCGTCGGCGACCAGGTGCGCCTGCAAGCGGACGCCAATAGCTGCTACACGCCAAAGAAGGCCATCGAGGTCGGCAAGGTGATGGAACAGCACGGCTACTTCTTTCTCGAAGAGCCTTGCCCCTACTGGGAACTGGAATGGACCGCCCAGGTGGCCGAGGCCCTGAAAATGCACGTGGCGGGCGGCGAGCAGGATAACGACCTGGCCCAGTGGCGGCGGATGATCCGCATGAAGGCGGTCGACATCGTGCAGCCGGACATCATGTACGTCGGCGGACTGACGCGGGCGCTGCGCGTGGCGCGGATGGCCGCCGAGGCGAAGTTGCCCTGCACGCCGCACTCGGCCAATCTCAGTCTGGTCACGGTTTGCACGCTGCACATGATGGCGGCGATCCCGAACGCGGGGTACTTTGTCGAATTCAGCATCGAGGATGCCGGCTGGACGAAAGACCTGTTCGCGCCCGCCCTCGTGGTCAAGGACGGCAAGGTGTCCGTGCCGGCAGGACCAGGCTGGGGCGTGACCGTGAACCCGGCCTGGCTGGAGAAGGCGACGCGGCAGGTCAGTGAGAAAAAGTGATGGCCGCTCGCGGCTTCGCACTCTTCGGGTTATTCTTGTTCCCAGCGAAACCTGGAAACAAGGACTGGATGTCACTGCCCAGGAGGACAGTCCATGAGTGAGACCGGCAACGACCTGGTCGACTGGATGCACCGCGAAGCCTTGAACCGCCGTCCGCGTAACGCATCCTATGCAGCCCCTGACACGATTCACTATACGGAGTTGCCCGAGGCCACCCCGGAGAGCAGGCTGCAACGCGAGTGGAACACCTACCGCCGCGAGGCAGCACGGTTGCTGGCGGAAGGTCATGCAGGACGGCATGTGCTCATCAAGGGTGAGGCGATCATCGGCCTCTGGGAGACGGACGCGGAGGCCATACGCGCCGGGTACGAGAGGTTTCTAGGGCAAGCGTTCCTGGTGCATCA
>JAEUIF010000150.1 GCA_016795185.1 Planctomycetia bacterium
GTCACCGATACAGGCCGCCGCATCTTGGGCGACACGCTGGGCACCGCGCGCCGCTCCACGGCCCCAGCGGCAGGACGCCCAACACTTGCTGTCGGGAAAACTTCTCCGCACATGCAGTAGAGGTAGAGAAGTCAGAGACTAGTGGTCCGTTGCAGCTGGAGTGTTGCGTAGCAGAAGTCGCCAGCCTTCCGCCACTCTTTCGGAAGTCTGGCGACTTTCGCTACACTGGAGCTGCAATGAACCACTAGCCCGTCCGCGGAGCTGGAGAACATGTCGATTCGCACGATCATCTTTGATTTTGGCAACGTCATCGGTTTTTTCGACCACCGCCGGGCGACGCGCCGCATTGCGGAGCAGACCGGCTTGCCCGAAGAGTTGCTTTTCCAGACACTACTCGACTTCGACCTGGAAGACCCGTTCGAGGCAGGACTGCTGACCTCCGCCGAGGTCTTCACGCGTCTGCGCGCGACGTGGGGCACGACCACGCCGGACGAACTGCTCGACGAAACCCTTTCCGACATCTTCTGGCCCAATCCCGAAATCTGCGACCTGGTGCCCCGGCTGCGTGGCCGCTATCGCCTCCTGCTGGGCAGCAACACCAACGAACTGCACGCCCGCCGGTTCCGCCGCGAATTCGCCGAGGTACTGGGGCATCTCGATGAACTGGTACTGTCGTTCGAGATCGGCGCGCGCAAGCCCCGGCCCGCGTTTTTCGAGCATTGCCACCGCCGCGCCGGCTGCGCGCCCGACGAGTGCCTGTTCATCGACGACCTGGAAGCCAACATCGCCGGGGCGAAGGCCGTCGGCTTGCAGGGAGTCGTCTATCGCCACGGCGAGCAGTTTCCCGAACGCTTGCGTGCTCTGGGCGTAGAATGGTAACTGGTTCCCATCCGCCACTTCCGCGAGGCCCAGCCGTTCACCATGCGCACCCTGGCCATCGGCGACATCCACGGCTGTCGCGCCGCCCTCGACCTCTTGCTTGCCCAGGTGGAGTTGCAAGCGGATGACCTGCTCATCACGCTGGGCGACTACGTGGACCGTGGGCCGGACTCGAAAGGCGTGCTCGACTGCTTGCTGGAAGTGTCGCAGCGCTGTCGGTTGCTGCCGTTGCGCGGCAATCACGAAATCATGATGACCGAAGCCTACCGCGTCTGGTCCGAACGCCAGAACTGGCGCAAGGTCGGCGGTTGGACCGCCTGGCTGGCCTCGCCCGAGGACCGGCCCAGCACCGAGGAAAAGGAATGGTTGCAGTGCGGCGGCCGGCAAACGCTGACTTCCTATGCCCGTGAGGGACGCCAGGCTACGCTTGACGATGTGCCGGCGGCCCACTGGAAATTCCTCGAACGCTGCCAGGACTGGTACGAAACCGAGCAGTATTTCTTCGTCCACGCCAACGCCCACGCCGAAGTACCGCTCGCGGAACAACCCAGCCTGATGCTGCACTGGGAGCATCTGCGCGTCGCACGGCCGCACTGTTCGGGCAAGACGATGATCTGCGGCCATACCCAGCAGCGCACCGGCAAACCGTTGCATCTGGGCTGCGCCATTTGCATCGACACCTGGGCCTACGGCGATGGCTGGCTGACCTGCCTGGAGGTGGACTCGGGCCAGTACTGGCAGGCGAACCAGCGCGGCGAGACGCGCACCTCGATGCTCGGCATGCCGCGCCGCTGAAGCCTGGCGGTTTCCAGTGCAGTGTCCAGGGAGTGATTGCTTGGCCGCCGGCAGTACGTCGGGCTTTCCAGCCCGACAGGTAGCGCCGGTGATCCGCGGTGTCGTCGCGCGGGTGCGGCTGGCCATCGTCGCGACGTGTCGGGGTGGAAAGCCCGACGTACTTTCAGGCAGTTACTGCCTGGACATCGCAATAGTAGATCAGGCTGGAAAGTCTGACCTGCGAAGTTCTGTCCGGCGACTCCAACAGGCCGGATCGACGAGCGCCGGCGCAAGCGGTAGGATGAACACTCGCCCCAAACTCGCGGAGATATCGATGAGCATTTTGCAGCACGCCGATCCGGAAATCTGGCAGTCCATTCAGAGCGAAAAGCGCCGTCAGCAAGACGGCCTGGAAATGATCGCCAGCGAGAACTACACCAGCGCCGCGGTGATGGCCGCGCAGGGGTCCGTGCTGACCAACAAGTATGCCGAGGGCTATCCGGGCAAGCGATACTACGGCGGCTGCGAATACGTTGACATCGCCGAAAAGTTAGCCATTGATCGCCTGCTCAAGCTCTTTCAGGGGCAAAAGGCGAACGTGCAACCGCACTCCGGCGCGCAGGCCAATATGGCGGTGTTCCTCGCCTGCCTGGAGCCCGGCGATACGATCATGGGTCTCGATCTCGCCCAGGGCGGCCACCTGACGCACGGCATGAAGCTGAACTTCTCCGGCAAATACTTCAAGGTCGTCAGCTACGGCGTCACGCGCGACACCGAGCGCATCGACTTCGACACGATGGCGCAGCTGGCGAAAGAGCATAAGCCGAAGCTCATCATCGCGGGCGCCAGCGCCTATCCGCGCGAACTCGACTTCGCGAAGTTCGCCGAGATCAGCAAGAGCGTGGGCGCGCTGTTGATGGTGGACATGGCGCACATCGCCGGCCTGGTCGCCGCCGAGCAGCACGGCAGCCCGGTGCCGTTCGCGGACTTCGTGACCTCGACCACGCACAAGACCCTGCGCGGACCGCGCGGCGGAGTGATCCTGATGCGCGAGGAGTGGGAAAAGAAGATCAACAGCGCGGTCTTTCCGGGCGTGCAGGGCGGCCCGCTGATGCACGTCATCGCCGCCAAAGCGGTCTCTTTCGGCGAAGCGCTGAAGCCCGACTTCAAGGCCTACGCCAGCCAGACGATCGCCAATGCTCGCACCGTCGCCCACGAGTTGCAGCGCCAGGGCTTCCGCATCGTGTCCGGCGGCACCGACAACCACCTGATGCTCGTGGATGTGATGTCGCGCGGCGTCAGCGGCAAGCAGGCCGAGGAAGCGCTCGACCACGTCGGCATCACCGTCAACAAGAACATGATTCCCTTCGACCAGCGCAAGCCGCTTGACCCCTCGGGCATCCGCGTCGGCACGCCCGCACTGACGACGCGCGGCATGAAGGAACCGGAAATGCGCTCCATCGCCGGCTGGATCGCCGAAGCCCTCGCGCACCCCACGGACAACAAGGTCCACGAGCGCGTGCGCGGCCAGGTGCGCGACCTGTGCCGGCAGTTCCCGGCGCCGACGACGGCGGAGTGAAAGGACCAGCACGATGCAAGCTGCGAGCCGCAGCCCCAGGCAGACGCTCCCAAGGATTCCCGCGGCGCTGCGAGAAGGCCCCTACACCTTCGAGGACTTCTTGGCATTCGGCGACGACGGGACCAAGGCGGATCTGCTTGACGGAGTGATCTACGTGGCTTCTCCAGACAATACGGACGCGAGCGACCTGAACACCTGGCTGGGATCGATTGTGGCCTCGTAGGTTGATTTTCGCGTGCTCGGCAAGGTCTATTTTCTGAAAGTCGCCTATCGCATCGGCCCCAAGCGTGGGCCGGAACCAGATATCGGTTTTGT
>JAEUIF010000151.1 GCA_016795185.1 Planctomycetia bacterium
GTCACCGATACAGGCCGCCGCATCTTGGGCGACACGCTGGGCACCGCGCGCCGCTCCACGGCCCCAGCGGCAGGACGCCCAACACTTGCTGTCGGGAAAACTTCTCCGCACATGCAGTAGAGGTAGAGAAGTCAGAGACTAAAATGCTTAGGCAGCGTGTTTGCGGCGTCTTTGCCTGATAAGTCGAGGGGTTTCAATCGAACCCTATTCTACCGCAAGGCGAGTTAAGTGTCAGCCGGTTAGGTTGTGGGCCTGGTTGCCTTTACTGGCAGTGCAGGTTCAAGTCCTGTCTCCGGCATTCAAATAGGGCAATGAGTTGCGTCAAATCGCACTCATTGCCCTTCTGCTTTCTGGAGTCGATTGGTAGATCTTGGTAAAACGATTGCCCTGGCGTTGGGTTGATGCTGCGGAGGGCTGACGCATGGCGTCTCTGCAAGAGCGAAACGGCAGCTGGCGAGTTTTGTTCTGCTACCGCGGCCAGCTGCACTTCTTTACCCTCGGTGAAGTCGAAAAGGGCGCAGCCGAGCACAAGGCCCGGCAGGTCGAGTAACCGTGCGAGAAAAGTAGCGGAACCGCAGTCGGAGAACGACGCGACCGGTGCCGCTGGCACCGTTCCTGCGCGACGTGCTGAAGGATTGGCTAGCCAGGAAGCGCCGGTCGCCATCGCTCGACGAGTTCCGCGCGGCAAGGCTCCTGGGATTGAAAGATCACCGCCCAGGCTTGCTGGTCGGGCCTTGCGAGGCGCCGGCGCTCATGGCCGAGACCCACTGCCCGGTGGTCGACGAGGTTGTAGTGGTGGCAGGTCAGCTGCTCAGCCTACCAGCGGACTAATCGGGCTGCCGTGCGCCAGGACGAACGGCCGCCCCTGGTGGTCGTGCGTTTCGGTGTGCGGGTCGATGCCCAGACAGTGGTAGATCGTGGCCACGAAGTCCGCGGGGCTGGTGGGTGGCGTCGCCGGGTAGGCAGCGATCTTGTCGGACTGGCCGTAGACCTGGCCGCCCTTGATGCCCCCGCCCGCGAAAAGCACGGTGTAGCATTCGGGCCAGTGCTCGCGGCCGGCGTTGCTGCGCGTGATCTTGGGCGACCGGCCGAACTCGGCGGCGACGACGACGAGGGTTTCGTCCAGCTGGCCGCGCTCCTCCAAGTCGGTAATCAGCGCGTGCAGGGCCTGGTCGAACGGTGGGACCAGGTCGTCCTTGTGGGCCGTAAAATTGTTCCAGTGCGTGTCCCAGGCGAAGCCGTTCTTGCCCTGCGCCCGCTGCCAGTTGCATTGCACCAAACGAGCGCCCGCGTCGAGCAACCGCCGGCCGAGCAGCACGGACTGGCCGAACAGGTTGCGCCCGTAGCGGTCGCGCGCCTTCGCTTCCAGGCCCGATAAATCAACCGCCTTACGCACGGCCGACGAGGACAGCACTTCCAGCGCCTTAGCCTGGTTGTCGCGGATCGACTGCGTCATCGCCAGCTGGTTCATCTGCTGGGCTTGCCGGTCGAGTTGTTCGAGCAGACCGGCGCGGCGCTGGACCACGTCGCCCGCCTCGCTCGGCGCCAGCGGCAGGTGTTCGAGCTTGAAGTCGTCGTCGTTCGGGTTGCCGCCGGTCAGCAGCGGGTCGAAGCGCGGCCCGAGCGCGCCGGCGAACTGGCCCGCGCGGCGTCCGCCGGCCACGTCCATGCGGTGCGGCACCAGCACGAACGGCAGCATCGGCCCCTGGCCGGGGCTGAGCTTGGACACGCACGAACCCATGTGCGGCATGTCGGCCCGGCTCATCGAATTCACATCGCTCACCGAGCCGGCGTAGGGCACGCCGGTGAACATCCAGTAGGAACCGCGGCCGTGGTCGTTGTGCTCGTGCGTCATGGTGCGCACCAGCGCGCAGTGGTGCATCAGCTTCGCCGAATGGGGCAGCAGTTCGGTGAAGCGCACGCCCGTCACGGACGTGGCAATCGTGCTGAACTCGCCGCGAATTTCATCCGGCGCGTCCGGCTTGGGGTCGAAGGTGTCGAGCTGCGCGGGACCGCCGGACAGGTAGAGGATGATGCAATTCTTCGCCTTGCCGAAGCTCGCGGGCCGCGCCACCTTGGGGGCCGCCGTCACCCGGTTGCGGTCGAGCAACACGGGCAAACTCAGGCCGGCGAACGACAGACCGCCGACGCGCAACATTTCGCGGCGGTTGAGATCGGCTCGCGCGTGGTTCCAGAGCTGGTACATGGTGGCAGGCCCTTGAGGCAGGTGGCAGGAAGGTCGGCAGGCGGCGGGCGAGTTTCTTTAGGAGTGAAAATATCTTACCGTGCGACGGGTGGGCGTCCTAGCGAAAAATGCGCGATTCATCGCCAACGAAAAACTCGACCTAATGCGATGTCCAGGGAGTAGTTGCCTGTAGCACGTCGGGCTTTCCAGCCCGACACGTAGCGTCTGGGGTTGGCTGCGCCCGCTCGACGGCACCGCGGATCACCGGCGCTACGTGTCGGGCTGGAAAGCCCGACGTACTGCTGGCGATCAAGCAATCACTGTCTGGACAATGCACTAGGGCTCGCCTTGGTCCGCCAGCGTCGCGTCCAGGTCCCAACTGCACGTCTCGGGGAAGGTGCCGCGAGCCAGCCCCGTCTCGGCCGCCGCCTGCTTGCGGGCATCTGCGTAGGCGTCGGTGAGGACCGTCGCGGCGTGACGGCGGAGGGTGCCGCTCTCCAGCAACTGCCGCAGCTCCCGTTGCTGCTCCAGGATCGTTGCTTGCCACGGCCCGCCCTGCCGCTCCGGCTGGTGTTCCCATTTGAGCAGGTGGGCCAGCAGCACCACCAGCCGGCTGTACACCTCCCGCCGGTCCCGTCTGGCCATGTCGGTCAGGTACTCCGCCAGGGTCAGTGCGTCGATCTCCCCGAGCCGCCCCGCCCGCGCCAGGTCGGCCGTGTGTTCGAGCCACGCCGTCTCGTCCGTCTCGTACAGGGTGTCCAGGGTGTGCAGGTTGCGCTGTACCATGCCGAATCCTCCACGACGACCTACCCCACCCACCATACCCGACTCCGGTTGCGGACGCCAGCAAGGCGGGCAGGGTCGTGGACCGCCGCATCCATGAAGCGCTCTCCGCCACTCAGCAGGGGCATCAATGACGCAGCAGGAACTCGCTGAGGTTGAACAGCGCGTACTGCAAATCTTGCAGTGCGGCACTCCGGTCGCCGACTGTTTCGACATGCTTGGCCGCGAGGGCTGACTCCGCCGCAGTCGGCCGGCGACTGAGCGTGGCCAGGTAGATGCGTTCGACCACGACGGCATTGTCCTTGTCCTCGGCCAGCCACTTTGCCAGCCTGTTGTCGGGTGACTTGATTTTCTTCAGGATGCCAGCGTTGTTGAGCAGGTGCAGCATTTGCGGCAGCGACGGCTCCTCTTCGCGGGCGCACTCGCAGGACACGTCGCGCACCGGCTTGGCGAAGGCTTGCAGGAAGGGGTGATTGATGCCGCCTTCGGCCAGCTCGATGGCGCGCGTGCCCGCCGGGTAGCCCTTGAAGGTTTCGGGCACTCCGGTGGCCAGCGAGACCGCGTCGATGATCTGCTCGGCGGAGTGCATGCGCACGCCCGCCCGCGTGAAGTAGCGTTCCGGGTCGGCGGCTTCCGGCGACAACGCGGGCACATCCGTGCTGGCCAGCTGGTAGGTCTTCGAGTTGGCGATGGTGCGGACCAGCGGCTTGAGCCGGTAGCCGCCGCGCATGAAGTCGTCGCTCAGGGCTTGCAGGAGCTTCGGGTTGCTGGGCGGGTTGCTATCGCGGAAGTCATCCACCGGATCGACGATGCCCTTGCCGAGCAGGTGGAACCAGATGCGGTTGACCAGCGACGGCGCGAAGTAGCGGTTGTCGGCGCGCGTCAGCCAGTCGGCCAGCTTCTGACGGCGGTCGTCGTCCGCGGTGAGCGTTCCGGCCGGCGTGCCGAAGGCCATCGGCGGTTGCGGCTTGCGGGTCTGCGGGTGGTTGATCTCCCCACCGTTGCCCAGGTAGATCACTTCATCGTCCAGACCGAAGGGGCTGGTCTTGCGCTGCACGCGGGCGAAGTAGGCGGCTAGCCCGTAATAGTCGGTCTGCGTGATGGCCTCGAACGGGTGGTTGTGGCACTTGGCGCATTGCAGACGCACACCGAGGAACAGTTGCGCGGCGGTCTCGGCGGCTTCTTCCGGGGTGCGCGAGATGCGGTAGAAGTTGGCCGCCGGCTTGTGCAGCGTGTTGCCCAGGCCGGTCAGCAACTCGCGAGCGAAGACGTCCAGGGGCCGGTCTTCTTTCACCGCGCGCACCAGGTAGCGATGAAAGCTATGGACGCCACGGTCGGTGATCGTGGTCGGGCTGCCCCGCAGGACATCCGCCCACTTCAAAGCCCAGAAGCTGGCGAACTCGTCGCGTTCGAGCAGGCGGTCAATCAACTTGGCCCGGCGGTCGGCGTCCTTCGAGTCGAGAAACGCGCGGGCTTCGGCCTCGGTGGGCGGCGTGCCGAGCAGGTCGAGGTAGATGCGGCGCAGGAAGACGGCGTCCGAAGCCAGCGGCGCGGGCAGCAACTGCAACTCGCGCTGGCGGGCGAAGACGTGCTCATCCACATAGTTGGCGGGTGACGGCGCGGTGAACGCGAACGCGGGGTCTTGCCGCACGTAGGTCAGGCGGGCACTGGCAATCAGGTCGAGATAACGCACCTGGATGGCGACCTCGGAGGTCTTCTGAAACTCCACCAGGCCATCGTTGCCGACTTTCGCCACCGCCGGGTTGCTGGAAGTGTAGATGGCCAGGTCGGTCACGTCGCGGACCGCGCCGCCATCGAAGTGAGCGCGCACGA
>JAEUIF010000172.1 GCA_016795185.1 Planctomycetia bacterium
GTCGCCGGCCATCGCCGTCAGGCCGGCGTCGTAGCCGAGGCGGTTACGGCTGAGCACCTCGAACTGGTAGAAGAACAGCCCGGCCGTCGTCAGTTGCTTGGCGCGATACTCCGCTTCGCGCTCCAGGACCAGCAGGGCCAGGGGCATCTCGAAGCGCAAGCCCGCTTCCTCGGCTTGGCGGATCACGAACGCCTGAAAAGTCGTGAAATAGTGTGGCAGCCGGGCGAAGCCGGAGGACAGCAGTCCCGTGTGCTTGATTTCACCGGCGAGAAATTGAATGGCGTAGGGTAGTCGGGTGACGGCCAGGATTTCCTGGTGGATGTGTTGCAGCACGTCCTGCGCGGCCAGGTTGTCGGCCTGGCGCTCGCGCAGTGCGCGGAAGAAGTAAGCCTGTTCGATGTACTCTTCGGGGCCGAGCATCCGGCTATTGTATCAGCGCCGCTCGCGACTACGACGCTCGCCGTAGTCCACCGCGTGGCTCCAGGATGGTGGCGATTTCGGGCAGCCGGACCTCGAAGGTGAAGCCGCCGAGGCGGATGCGGTCACCCTGGCGCAGGATCGCCCGATGGACGCGCTGGTTGTTGACGAAGACGCCGTTCAGGCTGTCCAGGTCGATGATCTGCCAGCAGCCATCGGCGAAGATGAACCGGCAATGCTTGCGGCTGATGTCCGCGAGAGGCAGGCGGATATCGGCGGTCGAGTGCCGGCCCAGCACCTGGTCGGGCTTCGTCAATTCGAGGTTCATCCCGGTCGGCACCAGCACCAGCTGCAACGGCACGAGTTCGCCGGGCCGCGCCAGATCGGTATCGTGGGGGCGATAAGGCCGCGGCGCGGACAGCCGGGAGGTGTCTTCGTAAGGTCGGATGTCGTCCATGACATTCCTGTTCCGAGACGGCCGCGGAGGGAAGGGAACCGTTCCGGCCAGGCCGCTTCACCGGAAGGCGAGCGGGTTATAGCAGATGCCCACCGGCGAATAAAGGCAGCCTTCACGCCGTGGTGGACGCGGCTACCCCTCCGAGCCAAGCCAATTGCTTTGGTCCGGAGGGACGAAAACCCCAGTGTTTTGCCACTGCGCGCCAATTGCCTCTTGGCACGGAGTGCCCAAAACCCCAATGTTTTGCCACTGCGCGCCAATCCGCCGATTTCCTCCAACTGCCATTGAACCATCGCACCTGGAGTTGGCAGACTGGACGGAGCGGTCCTCGCTGGCGCGTCGGGCTAACGTCTCCTGTGCCGTCAGCATTTATTGACAGCTGCGCAACCAATGCAATTGCTGGCGAGCGGCGGGGCTTGACCCCGCCGTGTGGCACGGACGGCGGGCAAAAAGCCCGCCGCTCGCTTTCTCGTTGGTTACGCAGCAGTCAATAAACCAACGGTCACTCTTCGAGTTGCTTCAACCGTTTTTCGAGGTCGAGGAAAGCGCGGCGCTGCCATTGGGCGGGATCGACGTTGGCGGCGCGAATGGCGGAGTTGGAACCGGGATGGGAGGATTCGGCGGAAGGTGCGGAGTGGGCAAGCCAGCGGCGGCAGTCCGGGCAATCCGTGCCTTTCAGGTGAATTTCGACCTGCTCGCGCTCGCTGCCGTCGAGTCGTCCCTGGGCAAAGTCGATCAGGTCGGCCACGCGGGGACAATCGCCCGCCTTGACGGCTGGCCGGGCGGGTGCTGCCCGGCGACGCTCCGAACGAAAGCCTGCCATCGCTGAACCCCCCAGGGGGAATCTTGCTTTTTTGGATTCTAGCGTCTGTTCCCGACGCCACTCGGCTCGGCCGTTCGTAGTTCCGCCTTCAGGCGGTGGAGTGACTTACCGCCTGAAGGCGGAACTACGAACCAAATCGCGGAACAGACATTTGCTTCACTCGTCCATCCAGTCGCGCAGCAATTCGAGGGCGTCGTAGAAAGACTGCGAGACGTAGGCTTGACTGCGTCCTATGCGTTGAGCGATTTCGGTGCCCTTGACGCCTTCCAGTTTCAGCCGGCAGATCGTCTGCTGCGGGCCGGGCAACCGGGCCAGACAGGCTTCCAGACGCTGCTGGCGTTCCTGTTCGAGGGCGACCGTTTCCGGCGTAGGCGCCTGGGCGGCTTGCTTGTAGAGCCATTGTTCCAGGGCCTCGTCGGCGTCGCCGGTCCAGCCGGTGCCCAGGTCGCCGGGCCGTTGCCGGCGGAGCGTGTCGATATACTTGTTCCGCGCGATTCGGTAAAGCCAGCCCCAGAAGGACCGTTCCGGGTCGAACTGCTCGGCCCGGCGGTAAACCTGGATCAGCACTTCCTGGAACACATCCTCGGCCAGGTGGGCGTCGCGGCAATGGTGCCGGCGGCTCAGGAAGCGCAGCACCGGCTCGCGCGTGCGCTGCACCAGGAATTCAAAAGCGTCCTTGCGCACCTTGTCCAGTTGCCGGGCTTCGCTGGCCGGCACTTGCTTGAGGTCGCTGGCCCAGACAAACGCCGTCATCAGTTGGCTTTCATTCGCTTCCGGCAGCCAGCTTTGCAGCTGCTTCCACGACTCGAAATGCACCGCCTTCGACGGCTGCAAGGCCATTCAGGTCCCTCCAGTGGATCGGATGGCGCTCACCGTTCGCCCGAGGCCGCGAACGGCTTACTCGGATAAACGCAAGCCGACCCGGGGAATTCACCGATTTCGTTCGTCTCCGGGACGAATCTGTCGGCACCTGGCGCGGGCGGCACGGGGCCGCTCGGCGTAAGCGATTCAATTATAAAGAGAAATGGCCGCACCGCAACGGGCCATCACCTGATTCGGGCACGACCGAAATGGCCAGATGAAGGTTCGCGGCAGGGTGGGCTTTTTTCTTGCCTATGTGAATTTCTGAAGTACGCTATGAATGTCCTGCATCCTGGCGACTTCGGTGACTGGGCGACGCCGAGGTAGTCGTTTGCAGGACATTTTTGTTGCGCTGTCAATCAACCGATTTTGCCGCTTCTCGATCTTCCCTCCGCCACGCCGCCAGCAGCAACACGAAGTAGACCACCGCCAGCAGCCATTGCAGGCCGTTGAGCCAGAGATACCAACGATGCACGGCTTGAAACGAGCCGAACGACGACTCCGCGCCGTCCATCAGGGCCGTCAGTTGCAAATACAGCCAGTGCAGCGGCGGGATGCACAACCCGAAGCCGAGCCAGACCAGCCAGCGCCCGCGCGACCGCAAGGTGCTGGCAAACTGGTCCCAGGCCAACGGTAGCAGCAGGACGGCGGCGGCGATATTGAAGACGAAAGTAACCTGGCGGGTAATGAGCGATTGCGACGGTTGCCCGATCATGGCGCGGCCGACCGGAATGACCACGGTGCCGTAGAAGGTCAGCCCGCCCAGCCAGAACATCAGCACGGCCAGCACGCAGCAGCGGCGGAAGAGGATCATCGAAAGGATTCGCGAACCGTCTACAAGAATGAAAGTCTGCCCGTTTAACCCGTGCGTTGTTCCGCCTTCTGGCGGGGAGCGCCACGCCGCCTGATGGCGGAACTACGAACCTCCCAGCTTGCTACACCGGCGCCGCCACGCTGCCCCGGAAGAAGCCGCTATCGGCCGGCGGAGCGTAGCGCACTTCCAGTTCCGGGGTGTCGATCTTCATGCCCCGGCGGTAGTGGCTTTCCATCGCCGCATCGAGAATGCCGCTGGTGAGCAGGGTGCGCTCGACCGGCAGCGGCGACTTGCCGGTTTCGAGCAGCTTTTCGATGTTGCCCACCTGGCAATCGAAGTACTTCGCGCCGGGAGGCGGCGGCAGGTGGAACATGCACGAAGCAGGCTTCGCTTCACCCTTGAGCTTGCCGGCGAAGCAGAAATCGTTGATGTGACCGCTGAGCAGCAACACCGTGCCGCGCAGGCCGTCGCGGTATTCGACCAGGAACGCCGTGGCCGGGATGCGCGGCTGGTTGCCCACCGGCGTGCTGCCGACGTTGCGGCGAATGTCGCCGGGATTGACCGTCTCGCTGCGACCCAGGGCGGCTTCGAGTAGTTCCCAGCTCCACTTGCCGGCATCGCCCGCCTTCCAGACCTCGTTGCCGGTCAGGCAGGTGACCGCCTTCACGCCCGACTCGCCGCCCTTGCGTCGCTCGGCCATCACTTGCAGCGCTTCCAGGGCATGGAAGCCATAGACCTCGATCGGGCCGTAGGCCGCCACCAGCACGTCTTCGAGTTGGCTATCGACGGGCAATTCCAGTTCGGGCCGGCGCCAGGTGACCGGCAGGCTCGAACCGGCCATGAACGGAAACTTCAGTTCCTGCGACCAGCCGACCATCTTCTTCGCCTTGGCCCAGCTGTACGACAGGTGCTTGTCGTTGAAGACCGGGCAGGTTTGGCCGGTCTTGCGGAACACTTCGACGATCTGCTCCATGAACTCGTAGCGCGGATAGAGAATCTGCTCCTTGTCGTTGCGCGGGTAGTTGCCGTGCTCGCCGATGAGCAGCACGCCCTGCACCGCCAGCTTGTCGGTGCCGAGCGTCAGGGCTTCCGCGATGCTGCGGCAGTGCTGGATGCCGTGCTCCTTGCACAGGTCGCGCGACAGGTCGTTCTCGGGCAGCTGATCCGCGTAGATCGCAGCGACGTGATGCTTCGGAATATGCAGCTTGCCGTCGCGGGTGTAGCCATGCACGAACCGGCCAGCAATGTGGTACGAGTGCGACAACGGCCGCCAGACCGTGGTCAGCACCGCGATGGGCTTGCGCCCTTCCTTGGACGGCTTGCCGGGCCGGGCGCGAAAGCCCGCATCGGCGGGCGTTTCGGCCGAGCCATTGCCGCCCATGCCCGAACCCAGGGCGGCGGCGGCGGCCGAGGCCAAAAACTTGCGGCGCGAGCAGCGCAGGTTGCGGTCCATCATGGTGGTGTCGGTAGTTAGTGGCCAGTAGTCAGTGGCGGGGCGACCGCGGCGGCGGGTGGTCTTGCAGTTCATTAACTCTACACTGGAATTAGACGGTTCGCCACCCCGAATTGTTCCCAGCAACGGACGACTGACCAAGGTCAAGCGTCGCGACTGTGGGGGAACACTACTGGCCGATTGAGCCCCGGAGGGGCGGCGTGATGTAGCCAGGGGCGTCAGCCCCTGGAGGTTTAGGCGATACCGACGGCCAGCCCCGGAGGGGCGGCATGATGCAGACGCAATCATGCCGCCCCTTCGGGGCTGGCGGCAATCGTTCGGTCGATTCCCAGGGGCTCGCGCCCCTGGCTACACCACGCCGCCCCTCCGGGGCTGAATGCCTGGCCTGAGCAACCCCACGGTCGTGCCGCGAACTCACGGACGCGCATGACTCTCCTCCAGGCCATCATCCTGGGCATCGTTCAGGGTCTGACCGAATGGCTGCCGATCAGCAGCACGGCGCATCTGCGGATCGTGCCGGCGCTGCTGGACTGGCCCGACCCTGGCGCCGCCTTCACGGCAGTGATCCAGCTGGGCACCCTGGCGGCGGTCGTCATCTATTTCTGGTCGCACCTGCTGCGGATTGGCCGGTCCTGGTTGCTGGGTGTGCTCAGCCGACAATGGCTGCACGACGACGACGCCCGCATGGGCTGGATGATGATTTTGGGCACCGTGCCCATCGTCATCTGCGGGCTGCTGTTCCAGAGGTACATCAAGACGACCTTCCGCTCGCTGTACGTCATCGCCTTCGCCCTGATCGGCCTGGCCCTGGTGCTGGCAGTCGCGGAAGCCTACCTCAAACGCCGCCAGCAAGCGGGCAAGAAGCTCAAGGAGTTGCACGACCTGGGCTGGAACGAGGCCCTCGGCGTCGGCTTCGCCCAGGCGGTGGCGCTGATTCCCGGCTCGTCGCGCTCCGGCACGACGATGACGGGCGGCCTGTTCCTGGGCCTATCGCGCGAAACGGCGGCGCGCTTCTCGTTCCTGCTCTCGTTCCCCTCGGTCCTGGCAGCGGGCATCAAGGAACTGATCGACGAACGCCACGTGCTGCTGGCCTCGCAAGAGAACCTGGTCAATCTAATCGCGGCGACGGTGGTTTCCGGAATTGTCGGTTATGCCTCGATTGCCTTTTTGATCGGCTTTCTGAAGCGGCATACCACCTACATCTTCATCATCTACCGGCTGCTGCTAGGTGGGGTGCTGTTATACTTGCTTTGGTCGGGCAACCTTGCCCCGCTGCCGCCCGTCAGTCCCTGAGCATCAATAACGATCATGACCGCAATTCGGTACATCGGCGAGGTGCCGCCCCCGCCGCCGAAACCTGCGTGGGGCCGTCGTCTCATTTTCCACGGCCTGCTGCTCGTGCTGGCGCTCGTGGGCACCTACCTGGGCATCGAATACCACGCCGACTGGGAACTGCGCCAGGCATTGGCCGAAGCGGACCAGCTCGATCCCGGCTGGCGGCTGGAGGAACTTGAAGCGAGCCGCGCCGAGGTGTCTGCCGAGCAGAATGCGGCTCGCATGGTGCTGGCGGTCAAGGAGTTGATTCCGGACCTCTGGTACGCCGCCGGCGAAGACCAACCCGATTCCTCGCACGAAATGCGGTTCCAGATCAACCGCGTTCCGCCCCAGCATCAATACACGCCCGAAATGGTCGAATTTCTGCATGCAGGACTGGAACGTGCGAAACCTGCACTGGTGGAAGCACGGAAGCTGGCCAACTTTCCACGCGGCCGGTATGCCGTGGACTGGCAGCCCGACTATTATTCCACCGCGCTGCAAGCCATCAACGCACACGACATCGCTGAACTGTTGGCATGGGACATCAAGGTCCAATCTCAGCAAGGAGACTTTCGGGCAGCGCTGCATTCCTTGCTTGCTCAACTGAATGCTTTCCGGGCGAGTGGCGACGAGCCATCGTTCGTTTCAATACTTGTGCGGATTTCCGGCCAGGGCATCGTCGCCTGGAGCCTGGAGCGAATTCTTGGCAAAGGGGAAGCCGACGCGCACGACCTGGAGCAACTGCAACGATTGTTGCTCGATGAGGCCAACCAGGACTTGCTGCTGCTTGGCGCACGGGCCGACCGAGCCGGCTGCCATCACCTCTTCCAGTCGTTGGAAGCTGGCAAGATTTCGGATTTCAGCGCAGCGGACCTCGCTTCGCTGGAATCGGACAAACCGTCATCATTGGTCAAGCTGAGCTGGCACATCCCGTTCGTCCGAAAACGCCAACGCGCCCTGATTCTGCGCTTGCAAAACTGCTTCGTGGAAATCGCCAAGCTGCCGGAGCAACAGCAACCAGCAGCCATGCGGGAATGGCAAGACCAACTTCCACAGGAAAAGAACCTGGCCGCCGTGCTGCTCATGACTGGGTTGCCACAGGTGCCATTCATGGGGCAGCGCGCACAAGCCCGGCTGCGGACCACGATTGCCGCTCTGGCCGTCGAACGTTACCGGCTGGATCGGGGCAACTGGCCGGACTCGCTCGAAGTCCTCTGCCCCTGCTATCTGTCCTCGGTGCCGGTCGATCCTTTCGATTTTGAACCGCTGCGCTATCGCCGAGTGCGCGACGGTGTGGTGATTTACTCCTGCGGGCGGGATGGCGCAGACAATGGCGGGGTGATCCCACGCCAAGGTCTGGCTGACGATACGGGCTACGATCTCGGTTTCCAACTCTGGGATGTCGATCAGCGCCGGCAGCCACCGCTGCCGCCGGAACCGGTTCCGCAGGATGAGCCCTTCTAAGCACTTTGGCCAGCGTTACCTATCACTTTTCGAGGCGAGCGGCGGGCGTCAGCCCGCTGTTGGTGGTGTCAGGGGCTGGCTGTTCCAACAGCGGGCTGACGCCCGCCGCTCGCCCAGAAGTAATGCGCGACCACGTCTGGGTGCTTAGCCGCCACCCCACCCCGGCCGCGCTTCCGGCAGCGGATACTCCTCAATCGTCAGCCCCAGCCTCGGCAAATCCTGCAAGCGCTGCCAGGCGCGCGTCACGCGCTCTTCCTGTTCCCGCACGAACGCGGGATCAAGTTGCTCCTTGGCGAACATCCCTTCGCAGAACACCGGCGTGAAGCCCGGCGCGACGATGAACTGCGCCGTCGTCGGGTTACAGCGGATGTGACGCTCGGGCGTGGTCATCAGCCGGTCCGGCGGCACCTCGCCCAGGATGTAGCGCAGGTAGAGGTCCGAGTCGGCCATCGCTTCGACTTCTTGGCCGCAGACATCGCACAGATAACCTTGCTCGCAGCGTGCCATCTTGGTCCTTCGTCAGTCGTCAGTCATCAGTAGTAATTATCATTCGCCCCGCCCCGACGTACAATGAGGATTGCACCGGTGCCACTGACCACTGACTACTGACCAAGGACGTTTATGGGCATTCCCATCGCAGCGATTGTCGGCCGGCCGAACGTCGGCAAATCGTCGCTGTTTAACTGGCTGGCCGGGCGGCGCATCGCCATCGTCGATCCGACGGCGGGCGTCACCCGCGACCGCGTTTCGACGCTCGTCAAAACCGACGACGAAGCCTGGATTGAGCTGATCGACACCGGCGGCATGGGCATCCAGGACGTGGACAACCTCACCGAGGACGTCGAACGGCAGATCGACGTGGCCCTGCGCCTGGCGCACCTGGTGGTCTTCGTCGTCGACGCCCGCGATGGCCTGGTGCCGCTCGACGTGCTGGTCGCGGACAAGCTACGCGGCCTGGGCAAGCCCGTGCTCTGCGTGGCCAACAAGTGCGACTCCGAGCAACTGGCCGAGCAAGTGGGCGAGTTCTTCAAGCTCGGCCACGGCGCGCCGCTGCCGGTCAGCGTCAAGCAGAACCAGGGCAAGCCGCAGCTGCTCAAGCAGGTCTTGAAGCTGCTGCCCGACGAGTTGCCCGAAAAAGACCCATCGGATGTCTCACTGAAGCTGGCCATCGTCGGCCGGCGCAACACCGGCAAGAGCACGTTCATCAACCAGCTGGCCGAGTCCGAACGCATGATCGTCAGCGAGGTGCCGGGCACCACGCGCGACAGCGTCGATGTCCGCTTTGAATTGGACGGCAAGACCATCATCGCCATCGACACCGCCGGCGTCCGCCGCAAGCGGAGCGTCAAGGGCGATGTCGAGTTCTACAGCATGGCCCGCGCGGAGCGTTCGATTCGCCGCGCTGATGTAGTCTTGCTCTTCTTCGACGCGGCGCAGAAGGTCAGCATGGTGGACAAGAAGCTGGCCGAGTACGTGCTCGACCAGGCGAAGCCGGTGATCTTCGTCGCCAACAAGTGGGACCTGATGAAGCCGCTGCCCACGGGCGAGTTCGCGGAATACCTGCAAAAAGTCTTCCCGATGCTCGACTACGTGCCGATCGCCTTCATCACGGCCAAGAGCGGCAAGAACGTGCAGGCGGTGCTGAACCTGGCGCAGAAC
This sequence comes from Planctomycetia bacterium, assembly GCA_016795185.1. GTDB lineage: Bacteria > Planctomycetota > Planctomycetia > Gemmatales > Gemmataceae > JAGVLI01. The sequence continues at coordinate 9,266 of JAEUIF010000172.1, forward strand.
CTGCACAAGCAGGCCAGCGCCCGCGTGGGCACCGGCGAGCTGAACCGCGTCATCCAGCACGCGCTGGAACAGCAGAACCCACCGCTGCGGCACAACCGCCGGCCGAAGATTTACTTCGGCACCCAGGCCGCGGCCAACCCGCCAACCATCGTGCTGTTCACCAACAGCCCCGAGCTGTTTTCTAATACGTACCGCCGCTACCTGCTGAAAACATTCCGCGACCAGCTACCATTCGCCGAAGTGCCGATCAAGCTCTTCCTGCGCAGCAAGCAGCGCGAGGAAGGTGAGACCGACAAGCCGGACGAAGTGGAAGAGGTAGCCGTCGAGCGGAAGCCGCGCCGGCAGCCGACGCCGCCCGCTCCGCCGAAGAAGGCGAAGAAAGCCAACCCGCCGAAACCGGCCGCCCGCAAGGACAACCGCGAGCTGTGGGATGATGTGTGAGCGCGGGCTGCACAATCCAATGTCCATCGAGAGCATTCATGAGCCAGAAAACCTGGGGCGGGCGATTCAGCGGCGACACCGATAGCCGGGTGGAAGCCTTCACCGAGTCCATCAGTTTCGACCGCCGGCTATACCGGCACGACATCATCGCCAGCCAGGCCCATGCCCGCATGCTGGCCGAGGTCGGCCTGCTGACCAGGGACGAAGCCGAGCAGATCGTCGCCGCCCTGGACGCCATCGGCGGGCAGATCGAACGCGGCGAGTTCACGTATTCGATCAAGCTCGAAGACATTCACACGCACATCGAGCGTGCCTTGATCGAACGGCTGGGCGACGTCGGGCGTAAACTACATACCGGCCGTAGCCGGAACGATCAGGTCATCACGGACGTCAAGCTCTGGGTGCGGGATGCGATTGACGAGCTGTTGAAGTCGCTGGCGGCGTTGCAACGCTCGCTGCTCGACGCCGCCGAACGGCATCGGGACGTGGTGCTGCCCGGCTACACGCACATGCAGCGGGCGCAGCCGGTGCTGGCGGCCCACTACTTCCTGGCCTACGCCGAGAAGTACCAGCGCGACCGGGAACGGCTGGCCGATTGCAGGAAGCGCGTCAACGTGCTGTCGCTGGGTGCGGCAGCGCTGGCGGGCACGTCGTTGCCCATCGACCGGGAATCAGTGCGGCAGCAACTGGGCTTCGACAGTATCGCGGCCAACAGTCTCGATGTCTCGAGCGACCGCGATTTTCTGCTGGAGTTCGTCTTCGACCTGTCAGTGATCGCGGTCCACCTGAGCGGCTGGGCGGAAGAGTGGATCATCTGGGCCACCACGGAGTTCAATTTCGTCGAGCTGCCCGATGCCTTTTGCACCGGCTCCAGCATCATGCCGCACAAGAAGAACCCGGATGTGCTGGAGCTGATTCGCGGCAAAGCGGCCCGCGTGATCGGCGACTTGCAGCAGTTGCTGGTGCTGGTGAAGGGCCTGCCCCTGGCGTATAATCGCGACTTGCAAGAGGACAAGACCGCCCTGTTCGACGCCTTCGATACGGTGTCCGCGTCGCTGGAACTCGCCGCCGCGCTGATTCGGGAGACGAAGCTGCGTCGGGAAGTGATCGCAGCCCGGCTGGAAGCGGGCCATCTGGACGCAACGACGCTGATGGAGTTTCTGATCGGGCAAAGCGTGCCGATGCGCTCGGCTCACGAGGCGGTTGGCAAACTGGTGCGCTTGTGTGAGGAACGCCGGTGCCGGCTGGCGGAACTGCCCGCGGAAGTGTACGAGGAAGTCCGCCCCGGCCTGAGCCAGGGGGTATATAAGGTGTTGGGTGTCGCGAACGCGCTCAACGCATTTCGCAGCGCGGGCTCCACCGCACCGGCGGAAGTCGAGAAACAAATCGCTCGGTGGCGGCAGAATCTATCGTCCTGACATCCCAGGCCGCCCCTTGGGGCTGGCTGAACAGGTGACCATTTTCATGGACCATTTCCACTACAAGAACGACATCCTGACTTGTGAAGACGTGCCGGTGCCGGAACTGGCGAAGCAGTACGGCACCCCGCTGTACATCTACAGCCAGCGGACGCTGCTGCACCACCTGGCCCAGTTGCAGCGGGCCTTCGCCGCCGTCGATCCGCTAATTTGCTACAGCGTCAAGACCAACGGCAACCTGCACATCTGCAAGCTGATGGCCGAGCACGGCTCCGGCTTCGATGTGACCAGCGGCGGCGAGCTGTATCGCGCCCTGAAAGCGGGCGTCACCGGCGAGAAGATCGTCTTCGCGGGCGTGGGCAAGACCGCTGCCGAGTTTCGCTATGCCCTGGAAGTCGGCGTCAAGATGTTCAACGTCGAGAGCGATGCCGAACTGCATGCGCTGGGCGAAGTGGCGGGCAGCGTCGGCAAGGTCGCATCCGTGGCGTTGCGCGTCAATCCTGCCTTGCCACCGAAGACGCACGTCAAAACCGATACCTCCGTCAAGGGCACCAAGTTCGGCCTCGACATCGACAGCATCCTGGAAGTGGCTCAGGGCGTCGCCGACAACCGCAACCTGCGCGTCTGCGGCCTGCACATGCACCTTGGTTCGCCGATCCTCTCGGCACAACCGTACCGCGAGGGCGTCGAAAAGGGCCTGGTGCTGATCGACCGGCTGCGCAAGCAGGGCCATCCCATCGAGTACATCAACATGGGGGGCGGCTTCGGCATCCACTATCGCAAGCAGGAAGCGCCGCCCGCCGATGCCTTCGCCGAGGTTATCGTCCCGGCCGTGAAGCAGGCGGGCTGCAAGCTGGTGCTGGAGCCAGGCCGCTTCATCGTCGGCAACGCCGGTATCCTGGTCAGCCGGGTGATCTACACGAAGGATTCCGGCGGCCGGCATTTCATCATTCAAGATGCGGCCATGAACGACCTGATCCGGCCGACGCTCTACGATTCGTTCCACCGCATCTGGCCAGTGCAGCCCGCGTCCGGTTTTCCGGCACCGCCGGAAGATTACGAAGCCGAGATTCCTGGCACCGTCAAGAACGACGTGGTCGGGCCAGTGTGCGAATCGGGTGACTTCCTGGCCAAGGATCGCAGGTTGCCCCCGGTAAAGCCCGACGACCTGCTGGCGACCTTCAGCGCCGGCGCGTACGGCATGGCGATGGCCTCGAACTACAACAGCCGGCCGCGCGCTGCCGAGGTGCTGGTGGACGGCAAGAACCATCGTCTGATCCGCCGCCGGGAGACCTTTGAAGACCTGGTGCGGCCGGAGATTGAAGTTTGATCCTTACCGCTTGCGGTCCGAAACCCCTCTCCCCTGGC
>JAEUIF010000222.1 GCA_016795185.1 Planctomycetia bacterium
CAACGTTCCCGCCGTGATCTAGATTTGCAGCACACGGATATTCCCCCTGCTCGAAGCGACGCCCGGCGACATGGATGGGGATGACTCTCCTTCCGGGCCAGCGAATCATTGGCGAGCGGAGCTTCCCGTATAACTCCCGCGCCCCATCGTATTGCCAGCGTCTCTTCTGCCCAGGCGACGCCGCCAGGCCGGCGGCGCGCTCCACGTTCAATCCAGGCGCGCGCAGGTAGTCCCCACACCTGAGGCGTGGAGGGTCTGTCGATGTATTGGTTTGCCAGGGTGTTCCGCCATCACGTCGGGGCCAAGCACGCGCACCCGACCCAGAACGGCGACCGCGCCTCGTGCATGACGCCCGCGGAACTGGCGGAAATCTATCGCGTCAAACCAGCCGGGGTCGACGCCGCTGGCAGCGCGGACCTGCCGTCGGCTACTCCGGTGCTCGTCAGCCCCAAGCATGTTTCGGCGGGGCCGCAGTGAATCACTCGGCCCGGCGCTCGTAGTTCCGCCTTCAGGCGGCGAGTCGCTCGACCGCCTGAAGGCGGAACTACGAACTCTCAAATCCCCAGGCCGCGCAGCACCCACCAGGTGGCCGCCGATACCACGGCGGTGCCCGGAATCGTCAGCACCCAGGCCCAGACCACGCGGCCCGCGACGCTCCAGCGCACCGCGCTGAGCCGCTTCATCGTGCCCACGCCGACCAGCGAACCGGTGATGGTGTGCGTGGTGCTCACGGGAATGCCGCCAAACACGGTCAGCAGCAGCGTGCTGGCCGCGCCGGTTTCAGCGCAGAAGCCGTCCACCGGCCGCAGGTGGATGATCCGCTGTCCCATCGTCTTGACGATCCGCCAGCCGCCGAAGAGGGTGCCCAGGCCCATCGCCACATGGCAGGCGAGCACGACTTCCGTGGGCACGTCGGTGGGCCGCGCGAAGCTGACGCCGCCGTCGTTCCCCGCGCTGGCGGCGATGAGCAGCAGGAAAATGATGCCCATCGTCTTCTGCGCGTCGTTGCCGCCATGCCCCAGGCTGTAGAACGCGGCCGAGAAGAGCTGGCCGACGCGGAAGAACCGGTCGACCCGCCGCGGGGCCATGCCCCGGCAAATCCAGGCCACCGCCACCGCGATGGTGAAGCCGATGGCCATGCCGATGAGCGGCGCCAGCACGATGAACACCGCCGTCTTCTGAATGCCGCCCCATTGCAACGCCGTCAGGTTCGCCGTCTTGGCGATGGCCGCGCCCATCATGCCGCCGATCAGCGCGTGCGAGGAACTGGTCGGCAGGCCCCAGTACCAGGTCAGCAGGTCCCAGAAGCAGGCCCCGATCAGCGTGGCGGCGATGACGCCGTTATCGACCACCGCCGGCTCGATGATGTCCTTGCCCATCGTCGCCGCGACTTTCAGGTGAAAGACCATGAAGGCGATGAAGTTGAAGAAGGCCGCCCAGATGACGGCGGTCATCGGGCTGAGGACGCGCGTCGAAACCACCGTGGCCACCGAGTTGGCCGCGTCGTGGAAGCCGTTGAGATAATCGAACACCAGCGCGAGCAGGATCAGCATCCAGACCGTGGTGGACAGCTGGGCGTAGGGGATTTTCATGAAGTGGTCGGACGCGTTCTGGAAAAAGTGCATGGCTCACGACCCCTTGATGACGATCTCGGAGATGATCAGGGCCACGTCCTTGCACGCATCGACGGTCTCTTCCATCCAGCCGTACAACTCGCGCAGCTTGATGAGCAGCAGGATGTCCGGCGGGTTGGCGAACAGGTCGCCGTCGCAATCGCGGTAGACCCGGTCGGCTTCATTTTCCAGCCGGCCGATCTCGCGCAGCCGTTTCTGGATCTCCTCGACATTCTTCATGCTGCGCAAGAGCCGCAGCGTATCCGCGACGTGCGTGCAGCAGTCCTTGATGATCCGGGCCAGCACGATCGCTTCCGACGGCGGCTTCTCGATGCGGAAGATCTCGAAGCGGTGCGCCGTCTCCTCCATGTTGTCCAGCACGTCGTCGAGCTTGGTGGTCAGGTTGTGGATGTCTTCCCGGTCGAAGGGCGTGACGAAGCTCTGGTCCAGCGCGGTGATGATCTGTTCGACGAGGTCGTCGCAGGCCCGCTCCTCCTGGCGCAGCTCGTAGCTACGTTCCGCCAGCCGGTCGAACTGCGTGACCATCGCCAGGAACTTGTCCGAGGCGCGGATGAGGATCACCGCCACCTGGTCGAACATGTCGAAGAACTTCATCTCGCGCGGGATCAGGAAACGCATGAGTTGGCCCCCCGGGTGCCGACGGCCCTACTTGCAGCCTTAATCGTTTCTTCATGGATTCGCCATTAGCTTAGGGCGCGAAAGGGCCAGCGTCTAAGCGGTTTAGGGCGGAAGGACCGCCGCGCTGGAAAACCACCATCTGCCCTGGGTGGCACGTCCCTTGGTACTCCGAGGGCGTGCGAGGGACGGCTGCCTGCCGGAGTGGAGCGGTTTCAGGGTTCCGCACGCCCTCGGAGTACCGAGGGACGTGCCACCCGACCGCCGCGGAATGGCGGGCTACTTTCTGGATGAAATGACACAAGAAGTGCCTTACGCCCTCGCCCGTCGCCTTGCCGTCGGCCCCGGCGTACACTCGGAGGAAAGCATCAACCTCCCGAACCGAAGGGTGAGCCGATGAACCGTTGCTGGCTGGCGTTGCCGTGGTGGCTGGCCGTGGTTGCGCCCGTGGCTGCCGCCGATTTTGAAGTGACCGACCTGCGCGCCGTGCATCGCCACGGACAGACCTTCATTACCTGGAAGGACGCCGCCGAGGGCGAGGCGGGCGGCAAGCTGCGCTACAGCCTGTATCGCTCCGAGCAGCCCATCACCGCCGCCAATCTGGCCAAGGCCGAGCTGTGCTATCACGGCGTCCTCAACCAGTCGGGCAAGCTCTTTGGTTCCGCCTTCAATCAGAAGGACCGCCTCGACCCCGCCAAACCGCTGGCCACCATCGAGGAAGGCGGCCAGCCGCTGTCAGCGGGCTCGGGCCTGGCGGTGCGCACGGCACGCAAGGACGGCAAGTCCTACTATGCCGTCGTGGTCACCGATGAGAAGTACGCGCCGCTTGGCAAGGTCACGCCGGGGAAGAGCGCCACCACGGAGGCCGTCGAGGAAAAGGTCGCGCCGATCCAGCCGATCAAGCTCCATGACTCGAAAATGCGCGGCCAGTATTCGCCGCAGACCTCGATCACCGGTACCAAGGGTCTGCCGTTGGCCGTCGAGTTGCACGCCAGCCAGGGCCAGGGCGGCGGCGCGGGCGAGTACGGCGATTACTACCTCTACTTCGCCACGCCCGACATGGGCTGGCGCGACGGCCTGCCCGGAGTCTTCTCGGTGCGCGAGTCGCGCGGCAAGACCGGCAACACGCTGCAATTGCAAAGCCGCGACGCCATCGAGCATCCCAGCGGCACGCGAGCGATGGAAACCTACTGGTTCGGCTACCTGGGCATTCCGCAGGGAGCTACTCACAAGGAACCGCGCGCGTACCCGTTCACCGAGCGCCGCATGGTCTGGGTCGTCGATTGGGTGGTCAAGCGCTACGCCGTCGATCCGGAACGCATCACGGCGGGCGGCGGCTCGATGGGCGCCTGGGGCTCGACGACGTTCGCGTTCCGCCATCCGGAATTGTTCGCGGCGGTCTATCCCAATCGGCCGCGCACTCGACAGAAGGGCTTGCCTAGCCTCGCGGGTGAAGCCGCCAAGGGCAAGCCGGTGCTGATGGCAGACGGCAAGACCGACTATTTCGACCGCATGGACATGGTCAAGTTCGCCGCCGAGCAACCGGGCGAACTGCCCTTCTACGCCTGGTGCTGCGGCCGGCGCGACGGCTTCGCCAGCTGGCAGGAGCAGGTCGATATGGCCAGGGCGCTGACCGCCGCCAGGCGCGGCTTCGCCTTCGCCTGGAACGACGGCGACCACAGCAGCGGCGCGCAGCCGATGGCGAAGGTCCTGAAATACTTCCCGCCGGAGAAGTTCGCTCGCAACCAGAGCTATCCGGCCTTCGGCAACAGCTCGCTCGACCAGAACCCGGGCAAGGGCGACCCCAAGGACGGCGACCTCGAAGGCGGTATGAATCTCGGCTTCCTCTGGAAAGACATCAGCGACGAGGCCGGCAAGTGGTCCGTGCGTCTGAGCAACGATCTGGCGAAGGATGACATGACCGTGGACGTGACGCCGCGCCGCTGTCAGAAGTTCCAGGCCAAGCCAGGCGAAACGTTTCAATGGACCGCTTCCACCGGCGGCAGCGGCACCGTAACCGCCGATAAACAGGGTCTGGTCACCGTGGCGAAGTTCAAGCTCAAACCGGGTGCGGAAACGGTGCTGACCATCAGCCGGTAACAAGGCGGTTCTGTACGTCGGGCTGGAAAGCTCGACGTACAAATTTGTAGTCGAGCGCACTCGCGAAGCCGCACCCGCAGTGGATGAGGTTTCCCGCGCTTCGTCCCCGCGCGAATTCCCGACCTGCAACTTGCCCCACTACAGGCGACAAGTGCTTACAGGTTCAGCATCAGCGACGCCGACAGCTGCGCTCGAGTCAGGGGTAAATCCGTACATGCCGGCCGCGCCGCTGGTAGCGTCCGCCTTCATCGAATCCTCCTAACCTCTTCCGGTGCTTGTTCATGCAATCGACGGTTCACGCTGCACTGAGCCGCCGCCTTCTCGTCGCCACTTCAGGGTAGTCTGCTTTGGCATGTTAATTGCCAATTCGACCTCGCCTGCTTGGATTACCATTGACGCCCACAGCGAACCTGCGGACCCCAGCCGCTGGCCGTTGTTTCCCTGGACTAAGGCAGTCCCGGTTGTGCTCTTGAGCCCCAAAATCCCACGATCATCGCTGACAGGTTGCCCCGTATGTCGGATCGGCTCATTGTCGCTGAGGCTCCCAGCCCGGAAAGCTCGCTGCTGCTGACGCTGGAAGAGGTCAGCCAGCTGGTGGCGCACAGCCATCAGCCGCGCGAGACCCTGTCGAACATCGTCTGCCTGATCCAGCAACGCTTCCATACGCATGTCTGCTCTGTCTATCTGCTCGAACCCGAATCGGCCGAACTGGTGCTGGCCGCCACGGTGGGGCTTCAGCCCGAAGGCATCGGCCGGGTGCGCATGAAGCTGACCGAGGGACTCACCGGCCTGGTCGCCGAGCAGATGGCCCCGGTGATGGTCGAGGACGCCTTCGGCCACCCGCGCTTCAAGTATTTTCCCGAAGCCGGTGAAGACCCGTATCACTCCTTCCTCGGCGTGCCGTTGATCGAGGCCGGCGTCTTGCAGGGCGTGCTGGTGGTGCAGACGGCGGAGTCGCGGCGCTTCCTGCGCGACGAGGTCCGCATGCTGGTGACGGTCGCCGCCCAGCTGGCCCCGCTGGTGAGCGAGGCGCGCCTGCTGCAATGGGTGGTCGCCGCCGCTCACGACCGCGCCGAGCCGACGCCGCACCGCGCCGCCCAGGCCGAGGCGGGCCTGTGCTGGCAGGGCGCGCCGCTGAGCCCCGGCATCGGTCTGGGGCAAGCCTATCTCGTCGATGGCGCGCACGAATGGCAGCTGCCCCCAGTCGTGGGTCCCCACGACGCCGACTGCGAAAAGCAACGATTGCTCCAGGCGATGCAGGCCGCCGACGCCGAACTGACCCGCCTGGGCCGCCGGCTCGCGGACCTGGTCGGCGAGGAGCACGGCGCGATCCTGCACGCCCAGCGCATGATTCTCCAGGACCGCGCCATCGCCGATGACCTCGTCGCCGCCGTCGCGGCCGGCAACACCGCCGAGCAGGCCCTGCTGCTGACCATGCGCGCTTACGTCGCCGCGTTCGAGAAGGTCGCCGCTCCGCAGTTGCAGGACCGCGTCTACGACCTCAAGGACATCTTCCGCCGGATCCGCTGGTATTTGCGGCCTGCGGCCATCGCGCCGGGCGAGATCGGCGGGCGTATCGTGTTGGTCGCGCCGGAAGCCTCCGTGCTGGACCTGCTGTCCGTGGACCTGGAACACCTGGCCGCCGTGGTGGTCGAGCAGGGTGGGCCGCATTGCCATGCCGCCATCCTGGCGCGCAGCCTGGGCGTGCCGATGGTCGGCCAGATGCCGAAATTCCTCGACCAGCTGACGCTGGGCCGCACGCTGCAAGTGGACGGCCAGAGCGGCCGGGTCTGCCTCGATCCACCGTCCGCGGTGGCGGTGCCTTGCACTTCGGCTGCCGAAGCGACTCCCGCCGCGCGGCCGCGCTCGCGCCCGACCGGCGCGCAGGCCGGGGCGCGACGTTCGCGCCAGTTCGGCGCGGGCCGCAATGGCACAGCGCTCCGCGTCGAAGCCAACGTCAACCTGCTGTGCGAGGCGGCGGACGCCGTGGCCCAGGGCGCGGCCGGCGTCGGCCTGTTTCGCAGCGAGTTCCTGTTCCTGGCCCGGCGCACGCCGCCAAGCGAGGAAGAACAGGTCGGCTTCTATCGCAAGCTGCTGACGCGGCTGGGCGGTCGGCCGGTTACCATTCGCACCTTCGATCTGCGCGCCGACAAGCAATTGCCCGGCGTCGCCGGGCCGACGGCCCCCGTCTACGACTGGCCGCGCGTGCTGGAATCGCCGTCGGTGCAGCGGCTCTTCAAGGAGCAGGTTCGCGCCATTCTCCGCGCCGGGGCCGCCGGGCCGATCCGCCTGCTGGTGCCTTACATTTGCCGGGGCGAACAGCTCGCCTTCGTGCGCGACGCGATCGAGCGGGCCAAGCTGGAGCTGCGCCAGGAAGGCTTGCCGTTCGCCGCCAACGTGCCGGTCGGTGTCATGATCGAGGTCGCCGCCGCGATTCCGCTGCTCGAAAGCTGGGCCTGGCATGTGGACTTCTTCGCCCTGGGCACCAATGACCTGCTGGCTTCCGCCCTCGGCATCGACCGCGACAATCCGGTCGGCGCGACGCGCGACGACCTGCTGCACCCCGGCCTGCTGCACCTGATCCGCGATGCCGTCGCCGCCGCGCGCCGCGCCGGCCGCAAGATCACGGTCTGCGGTGAGATGGCGGCCGACCCGGATGGCGTCCTGGCCCTGCATGCCCTGCGGGTCGATGCGGTCAGCGTGCCGGTCAATCAACTTCAGGCCGTGCGTCAGTGCGTGGCCCAGCAGCCGCCGGATTCGCTGGTGACGCAACTCATCAGCGCTCCCACCGCCGAGCAGGTCCGCCAGCTGCTCGAACCCTGGCGTCCGGAACCGGCCGAAGCCGCCTGCTGACCGAGCCGTTGGCGGCAGTACGTCGGGCTTTCCAGCCCGACAGGCAGCGCCGGCGATTCGCCGTGTGGTCGAGCGGGCGCGGCCAGCCCCTGGCGCGACGTGTCGGGCTGGAAAGCCCGATGCACTGCCGGCGGGCACTCTTTGAACAGTGCATTAGCCTTGCTGGTGCGTGGCCCGCCCTGGGCCACCGACCAAGGTGTTCGGACCCTCAGACAAAACCGATAGCAACCCGAAGCGTCAGCGAGGAAGTCCAGCCCTCGCTGACGCTTCGGGTTAGTGCTCTGTGTCTGTTTCAGTTTGGTCCGGTAGTCCTTAGCCCGCCTGCTTCGCCCACCACTCGCGCCACTTGCGAATTGCCGCGGCGCGTTCCTCATCGGTGGCGCTGCGTTCGGGGCCGTGGTCGGTGTCGCCGCCGGCCAGGCGGGTCAACGCTTGCCGGGCCGACTGCGCGACATCCAGGTTTGTATCTTTCAGCAGGTCGATCAGTTCCGCGCCCAGCTGGTGCTTCTTCTCCGCCGCGGCGTAGGCGGCGGCGGTGCGGACCTCCGGGCGCGGGTCGGTCAGCTTCTTTTTGATGGTATCGGCGGACTGACGGCCGAGGTTCTTGAGCAGCAATTCGTGTGCGTAGTAGCGAATCTCGCTATCCACGTCGGGACCGCCGGCCGTGGCCAGCGCCGTGATCGCGGTTTCGCCGGTGCGCTTCTCCAGCTCATTGAGCAAGCCCTTCAGCTTTTCGCCCTTCGCTTCGCGCGCTTGCTGGGCCAGGTCGAGGGTGCTGCGGGCCGCGAGGGATTTGTCGTTCGGATCGCGCGGCCTGATGACGATCTTGCCGTCGTTGTCGGACGTGCTGGGCGAAGCGACCTTGCCGTCGCCGATGTCGCGCCGGCGCAGAAAGGCCAGCGTGCGCAGTTCGCGGACGATGCCGCCATGCACCGTGTGTTTCACGCCCAGGCCGAGGTTCTCGCGGGCGAAGTCGAGCAGGGCGGGGTCCTGGGTTTGCCGCAGGATGGTCTGAATCTTCTTGCCAATGGTGACGGCCGGGCAGGTGGCCTCGATCTCCAGCGCGCGGCTCAAGGCGCGGATCAGCACGAAGATGGCTTCCGGGCCGAGCTTCTCCAACTCGGCCGCTGCCTTCTGGCCTTCCGCGCCGGGCAGCCGCCCCGTGTCGAAGAGGATGAACCTATGGACGATGTCTTCGATGCGCTTCTCTTCCTCGTCGGTGAGCTGCGGGAGACTGGGAGCCAGCGGGTGCGGCTTGCGCGGCGGTTCGGTGCGTGCCGGAGCCTGGCCCTGCGTCAGCAGGGCCAAGGAGAGGAGCAGTATGGTCGGCGTCATCGGCAGTCCTCGCGGGGGCCTGAAATCGCTTCAGGGAGGTGAGGAAGTGCCCGTTGCCTCGGGTGGGATTACTGTAGCCGGGCTGCGAGAAGATAGAAAGCAGAAAGTCGCCGCGCTGCGGCAGGCTGCTCTCAGGCCAGTTCCTGCTGCTGCCAGCTTTCGGCGTTGCTGGGCAGGCCCTTCTCGGCGCGGATGCGTTCGACCTCGGCCAGCACCTCGTCGAGCACTTCGGTGTTGCGGCTGACGCGGCGGTACTCGAAGCGGAAGGCCCAGAGATTGACCAGCAGCGTGATGGTGGCGAGCGTGAAGTGAATCGTCCAGGGCCATTCTTGACGCTGCGCGCCCATGCCGGCGGCGGCGGTGGCGATGGTGATGAGCATGGCGACCAGCGCCACCGGATAGACCAGCCGTTTCAGGTCGCGGGTTTCCTTGTGCCAGGGCACGTCCGGCAGCCGGTAGGCTATGGTCACTTCCTTTACCCAGCGGCCCGTGCCGAGGAAGTAGGTGAAGATCAGGCAGTGGACGAGCAAGGTCAGCACGGCCGTGCCCAGGCCGAGCATGAAGTGATAGAGGTAAGTGTCGTCGGCCGCCGGGTTCAGCAGCGAGCCGCGCAGCTTCGAGACGACGCCCACGCCGTAGCTGAGGAGCAGCGCCACACTGTTGAGGATGGCCAGGGTGGTGAAGATGCGGGTCATGGTTAAAGGACTGCCGGACTATTCTTGTAGGGTCCGCTGTGCGGACCATTGAACCACAGACCAGGCTAACGTTTCTGGTCCGCACAGCGGACCCTACGGGAGTTCCGAACGAGGGGCGGCCAGCCTGCGGTGAAAGTTGGCCGCCGGGGCGAACAAAACCCATTGTGCGTCCTGTAGCGTAAGCGCGGCTCCATTCCCGGCAGCGCGTCAAGCAGATTCTGGACCCTGCCCTGGATCGGGCGCTATAATAGAGCACGAGCGGAGCGGCCGGAAGCTGCGAAGCCCGGAGCAGGTCGCCGCCGCGCCATCGCCCGCCGAGGCGCCAATGCTTCCCGCCACTCCACTCGTCGCGAGCGCTGCGTCCAGGGGCGAGGCTTCCCTCACCCTGCTCGTAACCATCGCGCTGCTGATGGTGGTGGTCCTGGTGACGGCCATTATCATTATCGGGCTGGGTCGGTGGCTCCGCCGCCCGGACGCCGGGTCAGCCGCCGGCGCCTCGTTGTCCCTGTTCCGTTCATTGTATGAGCGGGGCGAGTGCAGCAAGGAAGAATACGAACGGATTCGCGCCCGGCTGGGGAAGAAGTTGAAACAGGAACTGCAACTGCCCGAGGGGCCGACTACCGCGCCCCACCCCGAAGGCGGTGTGAACACATCCGACCAGGGTACGCTGCCGGGTCGAGGCCGACCCGACGAACCAGGCCCGACGCCGCCGGCAGCGACGTGACGATTCCGCAACACCGGACCCGATCTCGATTCCTATCACAAGCGAGTTGGGACCCAACGCTATCAAGGAGAGCGCATGGCGAACAAAGAGACAGGGGGAGGCGGCAGCCGTCGGCCGACCGGCAGCACCGGGCGGAACCGCAACGCTTACTGCTCCTTCTGCCGCAAGAGCTTCCGGGACGTGGGGCCGCTCGTCGAGGGGCCGGGCGACGTCTACATCTGCGGCGAGTGCGTCGAGCTGTGCCAGTCGATCATCGACAACGAGAAGCGCCGGCGCGGCGTCACCAACCGCGCGCTGTTCACGCACATCCCCTCGCCCCGGTCGATCAAGGACAAGCTCGACAACTACGTGATCGGCCAGGACCGGGCCAAGAAGGCGCTCTCCGTCGCCGTGCACAACCACTACACGCGTTTGACCCTGAGCGACCAGGGCCACAACGAAGTCGAGGTCGATAAGAGCAACATCCTGCTGATCGGCCCGACTGGCTCCGGCAAGACCCTGCTGGCCCGCACGCTGGCCAAGGTGCTCGACGTGCCCTTCGCCATCGGCGACGCCACCACGCTGACCGAAGCCGGCTACGTCGGCGAGGATGTCGAAAACCTGCTCTTGAAGCTCCTGCACGCCGCCGACTTCGACATCGAGGCGGCCCAGCGCGGCATCGTCTACGTCGATGAAATCGACAAGATCGCCAAGACCAGCCATAACGTCAGCATCACCCGCGACGTGTCCGGCGAAGGCGTGCAGCAGGCCCTGCTGAAGATGCTCGAAGGCACCATCAGCAACGTGCCGCCCCAGGGAGGCCGCAAGCATCCCGAACAGCAGTACATCCAGCTCGACACGACCAACATCCTGTTCATCTGCGGTGGCACCTTCGTCGGCCTGGACAACGTCATCGGCCGGCGCATCGGCCGCAAGACCATCGGCTTCGGCAGCAACCCCGAACACCGCGAGCACCGGCTCGGCGAGCTGCTGAGCAAGGTCACCAGCGACGACCTGATCGAGTTCGGCATGATCCCCGAGTTCGTCGGCCGCTTGCCGGTGATCGCCCCGCTCGATCCGCTCGACGAGGACGCCCTGGTCCGCATCCTGACCGAGCCGCGCAACGCCCTGACCCGGCAGTATCAGAAACTGTTTGAAATGGAAGGCGCGGAAGTGTCCTTCGACAACGCGGCCCTGAAGGAGATCGCCCGCCGAGCCAAGGAGCGCGACACCGGTGCCCGCGGCCTGCGCTGCATCGTCGAGGAAGTGATGAACGACGTGATGTTCGAGTTGCCCGACATCGAGAACAAGGGCAAGTACACCGTCACCAAGCAGGTGGTCAAG
>JAEUIF010000227.1 GCA_016795185.1 Planctomycetia bacterium
TAGAATCACGTCCTGATCGCCGTTGCCGTTGATGCCATAGCCGGCCACCAGGATGCGGCCGTTGGTTTGTGCGGCCACCGCGCCGGCGAAGTCGTCGCCGAGGCCGACGTTGGTCGTCACGATGCCCCCGCTGCCGAAGGCGCTGTCGAGGATGCCCGCCGTCATCAGCGTGCGGTCCTCGAGCGTTTCCAGGCGCGGGCGGTAGCCGCGGGGGCGCGCCAGGGACTGGCTGCGGTGCGGGGCCTTCAGGCGGTAGCCGAAGCGACGGACGAGTTGACGCCACCAGTGGTTCAACATGGAGAAGGTCCTTTGTTCCAGGTCCCTGATTCGTGTGCCTTGGTACGGAACCAAGTAGCTCGACCAGCGGCGTGCGCGAGCCCGACGTCGGGCCGGCGGTGGTCGCCGCGACAACAGTTGCTTTTCGGCCGGCCCGCCCTATCCTGCCTGACGGCGGACGGTACGACCGGCCCGCAGTTCGGTCTCAAGCCCAGGAGACGCGACCGATGTCCATCTCACCTGTACCCTCGGCCGGCGGCTTCCGTCTGAAGCTGGCCGACTTTCCGGACGGTGCGGTCGCCATCAATCTGAGCACTGGGGCTTACTTTCGACTCAACCCGACGGCCTGCGATATTGGCCGGCAACTCCAAGCTGGCCAACCGGTCACCGCCATCGCCGAAGCACTCGCTTCGCGCTACGCCCTGCCTGCCGACCAGGCCGAAGCCGCCGTGACGGCCGTGCTGGCTTCGCTTCAGGCCGTCGAACCCCCGCAGGGCGGCAATCCCTTGTCCTTTCGCCGCGACGGCGAGCGTTGGCTGCTCCACTGGGACGCACGCGCCGTGCTGGCTGTCGACGAATGCGGTCTGGACGTCAGCGCCGTAACGGCCATCAGCGTCGAAGAAGCCGCCGCTTACTTGCTGTGGGCCACGCCGCATCTGCTGGCCCTGCAAGGCCGCCTTGTGCTGCATGCCGCTGCCGTCCGTCGCCACGAGGCAGTGACGGCGTTTTGCGGTCCCAGCGGCATGGGCAAGACCACGTTGGCCCGCACGTTCACCGCCGCAGGAGCGGCACCGGTCTCGGAAGACCTCGTCGTGGTGCAACTCTCGCCCCAAGGCGTTGCCGTCGCCCTGGAGGCGGAAGCCTGGCTGCGCGGCTGGGCGGCTGAACAGGCCGCGCGGCTGGCCAGCGGCGAATCCGTCGCTACCCAGGACCTGGCCAGCAACCTGCCGACGACGTTCGCGCCGCTGTCGGCCATCTGGTTCATCGAACGTCTCGATCAAGCCCAGCCCACTCTCGCGAAAACTCGCTTCACTGCCCCAGATGGCCTGGCCCGCTTGCTGCACAACAGCTTCGCGGAACTGCCGTTGCCCACGGTTTGGGAACCCCTGTTCGACAGCCTGGCCCAGCTGGCCGCCCAGGTTCCGTTGTTCCACGTCGCACTGCCCCACGGACTCGACATCCTCGAACAAGCGGTTGTCGCCTACAGCCGGATGGTGAACGGAAACGCCCCACCGTCCGTCTGACCAGGCAACCAAGCGTGCCCGTCCAGCCTCTCGTTCTCCAGCTTGAGTCCGAAGTAAACAGGCTCGGCAGCCACGCCGCGATCCAGGGCGATTTCCAGCAAGGCGCGGCGATAACAGTTGCCGCCCGACCCCAGGTGCCGATCCACCCAGCCCACCGCACGCCGCAACCGTTGGCGACCGGCGGCATCCCGCTCCAACCTGCGCCAGCGAGCGTCGCGCAGGGTCGCCAGCAAGGCCTGGGGACCGCACACCCGCCGTGCAATCTCCACCGCCGGCAGCGCCGCCAGCACACGCAGCACCTCCGCGAGCAGGGAAGTCCGTTCGGCGGCGCGGATCACGTTGAACCCTCGGTGCGCGGTTGCAGCAAGTGCTGCCGGGTCAACTCGTTCAACAAGGCCCTGGTGTCTTCCTGGCAACGGCCGCCTGCCCCGTTGAAAGTCCGGGCCAGGTGTTGGCCAATCTCGGTTTCGCTTTGCCCGGCACAGGCCAGCTCCCAGATCAGCTGGCCGGTTGCGTTCAGGCGAAAAGTTGCGCCGGTGCGCAGTTGCACCAGCACCAGCTGAGCGCCCAGTTTCTCGGCCGTCACGGCAGGGTCCGCCATGAATCGGCGGTCGGCGGGTTGCATCA
>JAEUIF010000235.1 GCA_016795185.1 Planctomycetia bacterium
CGTTGCGCGACAGCCAGACGCCCGGCTCCACATCCTTGCCGCCCAGCAACAAGCCGTCGAACAAGTCGCACAGCACCACTTCGTGGGAATGCAGCAACTCGTTGAAACTCCGGCAGCCCAGCGGCGGCAGGGTCTCGACGCGACGCAACTCGATCGGCAGCAACTCCAGCAGGTGCGCCTTGACGGCGGCTTCATCGGCGTCGCGCGGCAGCCGGCCGATTTGCTCCGGCGTCAGCAGTGCCCAGCCGGTCCAGTCCAGGTTCGGCGACGACTTGCCTTCTTCCGCGACCTGGCAGCAGAACAGGGCCGAGGGCACGGCGGCGTCCTTCGCGGCGGCCAGCGAAAACTGCGGCAAGCGGTCGCCGTGGCCGAGCAGCACCGGCCCGGCCGTGCCGTCCCAGTTCATGCTGAGCAACAGGCGGTAGGGCCGTTCCGGGTCGCGGGCCAGGTGGTAGGTGAACTGGCAGCCCCAGCGCCGGCCGTCGCCCAGGAAGTGCTCGATCTTTTCGGGCAGATGGCTGAGCACGAAGTCGAACCGCCGCACGCCCTGGCTGACACAATACTCGACGACGTGCTGCAAGAACGGCCGGTCCACCAGATGCAAGAGCGGCGCGGGCTGCTTCTTGTTCAGCGGGGCCACGCCCGGCCATTCGCCCGCGCTGAAGATGACGGCCCGCATCAGTAGGCCCCCTTGCCCAG
Organism: Planctomycetia bacterium; assembly: GCA_016795185.1. Lineage (GTDB taxonomy): Bacteria > Planctomycetota > Planctomycetia > Gemmatales > Gemmataceae > JAGVLI01. Next base: position 700 of record JAEUIF010000235.1, read on the forward strand.
CAGCACGGCGGGAATGGTTTGCAGCAGCAGCTTGAAATCGAGCCAGAAGCTCTGGCTGTCGATGTACTGCACGTCGAGTTCGACCTGCTGCGGAAACGGAATGTCGCCGCGGCCCTGCACCTGCCAGAAGCAGGTCAGGCCGGGGATGGCATCCAGCCGGCGGCGGTCGCGGAGCGTGTACTTCTCGACCTCGCGCGGCACCGGCGGGCGGGGGCCGACCAGCGACATATCGCCCTTCAGCACGCACCACAGCTGCGGCAGCTCGTCGATGCTGCCCTTGCGGATGTAGCGGCCGATCCAGGTGATGCGCGGATCGTTCTTCATCTTGAAGGTCAGCGTCAGGAATTCCTTCAGCCGGTCGACGTTGACGCGCTGGCCGTCGGCCTCGAAGTATTCGCGCAGCTTGGCGGCGGGCGCGCGGTGGCCGATCTTTTCCAGCTCGGCCTGCAACTCTTCGGGTGTAGTACGGTTGTCGCGCGGCTGCAAGAACTCCGTCAACTGCGACTCGACGCGCTTGAGGTGGTCGTTCTGGGCCAGCAGCTGGTCTTTCAGCTGCTCGGCGTTGACGACCATCGAACGAAACTTGGGGAAGGGGAACTCGCGGCCCCAGCGGCCGACGCGGGTTTGCCAGAAGAGAATTGGGCCGCGGTCGGTGGCCTTGATGAGCAGCGCGACCAGGAGGAAGATCGGCGACAGCAGGATCAGGCCGCAGATCGCGCCGACGATGTCCACGGTCCGCTTGATGAACTTCGAGGCGCCGACGACCAGGGTCCAGGCGTACTTCTTGCGCCAGAAGCGCAACTGGCGGCGCAGGCCGCTGCCGGCTCGGCCGCTGCCGTGGAAGCGCTGGTACAGCTCCTCGGTCAGCAGCACGCGATGGTCGCCGGCCTGGACCGGGGGCACGGCAGCGGACTGGGGTGCGTCGGCCGTCGCCGTCATGGTTTCGAGCTCCGGAGCCACCGCTTGCCGCTTCGGGGGCCTGGTAGGGTCCGCTGTGCGGACCGTGAACAACCGGAATCGGCGTAGTTAATGGTCCGCACAGCGGACCCTACGAGAGTTCGTGCCGTCGACGGCTGGGCCTGGCGTTACCCGACCTGATACGCCTTGAGGGCCTCGTCGCGCGTGTTGTAAATGTCGAGGATGCGGTGCATGCGCACCAGCTCAAACAGGGAGCGCACCGGCTTGGAGACGGCGCAGAGCTTGAGGTCGCCGCCCACGGTGCTCAGTTGCCGCAGCAGGGCCAGGATGGCCCCGCAGCCGGAGCTGTCGATGAACTGCACTCGCTCCAGGTCGAGCACGACCTTGGCGTTGGCCTCGACGGCGGCCCCGGCGTTCTTCTTGAATTCGCTGGTGTTGCTGGCGTCCAGGCTCTCGGCCTGCAACGCGATGAAGGTGACGCCGCCGGTTTTCTCCGTGGTCAAGTCCACTGTCATGGTCTCCTTGGCAGGAACGGGCGCCGGTCTCTTGACCCGTCGGACCCGATCTTACCCTACTGGCCCGACGCTTGGCAGCAAGGGGTGTTCCCGGTTCTTCATTAGTGTATTTGGCGGCCAGACGGAGAGGTAATGAAAAGTGCGCGGCGGCGGCCGGAGCGCCGTCACGCAAACGTCCCGTGCAGGAACCAGTCGCCGCTGTCCCGGTCGCGGAACAGCCAGAAGCGCTCGCCGGTCTGCGTTTCCACGCGGTAGTAATCGCGGCGGGCTTCGCGCTCGCGCCACCAGCCGGCTTCGATGCGTTCCGGCCCCCAGTAGTGGGCGACCGTATGTTCGCGCCCTTGCCAGGAAAAGCGCAGCGGTGGGCCGTCGGGCACCACGGACGTGACTGCCACGGTCAGCGGTTCACGCTTGAGGTCCAGCGGCCGGGACAACGGCAGCGGGGCGGGCGGACTGCCCGCAGCGGGTGACGGCCGCAAGCGCGGCTCGTAACGATACGCGAATTCCGGCTGCGCGTCGGGCAGCAATTGCGGCCGGACTACCGCTTCCTCGCCCAGTCGATTGCTCAGGACTTCGATCAGCTGAGCCAGGTGCTGGTCGCGCTCTGTTTCGCTGGTCTCCTCGGGAAACAGCGTCTGCTGGTGCCAGTCCAGCGGCGGCGCTGCCACCACGGACACCGTCACGGCTTGAACGGCCAGCCGCCAGCGCACCGCGTCCAGCCGCAGCCGGAGCAGGTGCATCAGGTAGCGGAGCGAATCACTGCTGGTCAGCAGGCTGACGACCACGTCGGTGTCTTGCTGCTTGCCGAAGTGCAGCGTGACGACGAACTGCCGCATGCCGCGCTCGCGATCTTGCAATCGAGCCAGCACCTGTTCCAGCAGACGCTCCAGAACGGCTTCCAGGAGTTGCCGGCTGGCCAGCGGCGTTTCAAACGCCTGCTCGGCCGCGATCGGCTCGGCGGGCTGCACCGGCGTCAGCACTTCGGGCAACCGGCCCAGGGCCTGGTCGAGTCGGCGCAGCAGCACCGGGCCGAAGCGCGAAGGCAAGGTCGCACGCGGCAGCTTCAGCACTTGCTCAACCCGGCGCAGGTCCAGGTCGTGCAGTGCTGGCAGCACGTCGGCCGGCAACCGCAGGGCTTCTACAGGCAGCGGCGCAAGCGCGGCTTCCTGCTGGCCCGGCGGCACCACGGCGGTGCCGTCGGGCAACGCGGCGTAATGCGCGATGGCCCAGGCAGCGCCCGGTGTATCGGCCAGGGCCACGCGCGCCACGTACCCGCAGGGCCGCAACTCGGCGACAGCCCGCTGCACCAGTCCCGGTTCACCGCCGAACAGGTGTGCGCAGCCGGTGATGTCGAGCAGCAAACTATCGGGCGGCTCGTCGGTGGCTAGCGCGACCACGGGGCTGAACTGCTGACACCACACGGCCAGGCAGCCCAGCGCTTCCCGATCGGCTTGCGGGTCGTAGGGCGCGAAGGCCGTGGGTTGCCCGCCGCGCGGCGCGCCCAGGGCGCGGGCCTCGGCGAGCGGCATGCCCAGCCGGATGCCATACTGAGCCGCGCGGCGCGAACACGCCGCCACGGCCTGACTGCCGCCGGGGGCTGTCGTGTACAGCACCAGCGGCGGGACCGCATTCTTGTACGTCGGGCTTTCCAGCCCGACCGCAGCGCCCCTGGCGGGCGATGTCCGCTGACGCTCGCTGCTGTTTCGGGCGCGACAGTCAGGCTGGAAAGCCCGACGTACTTCGGCAGCGCCCCCGGCGGGCGGCACATCGCGGGCGCTTCCGTCAGGCTGGAAAGCCTGACCTACGACAACGCTAGCTTCCGGTTGCGCCAGCCGAAAGCGCTGGACGGGCCAGCGGGGGAGCCAGATGCAGAGGATGCGTTTCATCTTCATCGTGGAGTTCCAGTTCGACCATGTCGCCGCCGGGCTTGCCGCGCCCGTGCAATAACTCGACGCGCAACCGCCAGCGCCAGTCCACGGGGCGCGCCGGGCCTGGCGACGGCACGGCGCGCACCGCCAGCCGGGCATCGGCCCAGCAGACCTGCGAACGCCCCGTCGCGGGCCGCAGCAGGAAGCCCAGGCTGCCGCCGGTTTCCGCCGCCAGCTGCAAACGGCGAAACACCAGGGCATCGCCGCCCTCGACCCGGCCGTAGACCACCGCGACTCCGCTGGAGCGCAGCGCTTGCTCCAGCGCCCAGAAGGTGTCGCGCGGGTTGCGCGGCCGGACCACGACGACCCGCTCCGGCGCGACCCCCAAAGCCTGGGCCGCTGGCGGATAAAACTCGCCGCGACCATCGACCACGACCAGGGCCCCGCCGTGCTTCAAGACCTGCGCCGCCACGACGATAGCCAGGGTGGCGGTGCCCTCGCCCCGATCGGCCGTCAGCCATTCCACCAGGCTGCCCGGCAACAAACCGTCGCCCGGCAGCAACTGATCCAAACGCCGCAAGCCCGTGGAGAACAGCACGTCGCCCCCGGCCGGCCGCCGGCAGGAGCGTTCGAGCTGTTGCAGCTGCTGGCGCAGCTCCTGCACGACGGCCCGGCGCGCAGCCCGGTCGTCCGGCGAGGTCGGTGAGGTCATGAAAGCCACTCCGTTCCGTGTAACGGGGCTCGGCGCAATCAAAGTCTGTTCCGAATCTTGTTCGTAGTTCCGCCTTCAGGCGGTCGAGTCGCTCGCCGCCTGAAGGCGGAACTACGAACCGCTGGCCGAAGCCATTGAGGGAACAGACGCTGTCTTCAATTCAGCAGTCGGGAAGCGAGACGGAAGATTGGGGCTGTGTCGGGCCGTCGCTGGAAAGACAGCCGCGCAGCTGACGCAATCGCGGATTACTGACGATACTGTACAAGTGTATAAATCCCGGAAAAGCAGTTGTCAAGCGTAGCAGAACGCTCTGGCGGCTGAAGTGAAGAGCTTCGGTTCCGAATAGAACCGGCTGAAACGATGAACGTGGTGGTAGCGACGGCAACGCCCCAGTAGGCTGATGCGCTGGCAGCATCCATCGAATGCAAGCAGAGGAACGCCCATGACGGAGCAAGAGTGGCTGGAGTGTGCTGATCCGCAGAAAATGCTGGAGTTTCTACAGGGCCAGGCAAGTGACCGAAAGCTGCGATTGTTTGCAGTGGCTTGTGGCCGGCGCGTCTGGCCGCTGCTCGATAGCCAGTGGAGCCGGCACGCAATTGAGGTCGCCGAGCGGTACGTTGAAGGGCACGCCCGCCGGGAGGAATTGCAGCACGCCTGCCTCGAAACCGACGGTCGCATGTTACCGAACGGCGACAACGATTTACGTTGCCTGACCGGGTTTGCCGTCAGTGACGACCCGCCGGACCCCTTCGGGGCCTACCGGCGCGCGGCAGCGCTGGTGGCTCAACGCCGCAGGCGCAGGGGCCGCGGAATGTGGGGCGAGAAAGCCGCGCGGCAAGAGTATGCCGTTCAGTGTGGTCTGCTCCGCGACATCTTCGGCAATCCCTTCCGCCCCATTACCATTGATGCCGCTTGGCTTACCTCCACCGTCGTTTCGCTCGCGCAAGCCATATACAACGAGCGGGCCTTCGACCGCCTGCCCATTCTCGCCGATGCTCTCGAAGATGCCGGCTGCGACAACGCCGACATCCTGAACCACTGCCGGCAGCCGGGGGAGCATATACGCGGTTGCTGGTGTGTGGATTTGCTTTTGGGAAAACAGTAAGGTGCCGGCATGGCGCAAAACCCTTACGACCAAGTGAGCCGCTATGCCGCCAAGCTCGATCCGTTCGGCTTGCTCGGCTGGCTCTACCGCGACGCTTCGCTGTTCGACTTTCTCGGCTGGCTCGACGCCCGCACCGTGCCTTTTCCGCACGATCCGGAGCGCATCTGCGATACGGTGGCGGCCCTGCGCGAGCGCGCCACGGGCGCGCTGTGGGCGGTGCCCGTCGAATTCAACCTGACGCCCGACCACTTGCTGTTCGGCCGGCTGCTGGTCTACCTCGGCCTGCTCTGGCAGGAAGTGCGGCCGACCGATGGGCCGGCGACTCGTTACCACGTCGGTGCCTGCGCCATGAACCTCACCGGGCACGGCCAGACCGCGCAAGACATGCAGCTGGGCGAGATGCGCACGCTGCTGAAGCCGGTCGAACGCGACCTGGCGGACGGCGATGCCGCCACGGTCTTGCAAGGGATCGCGGCAGGCAGCGTAACGCGCTGCCTGTTGCCCTGGATACCGTTGATGCGGGGCGGCGACAATTCTGCTACCCTGGAGCAATGGCAAGCACTGGCCGGCGCGGAAGCCGACGCCCAGCGGCGGGCGGATTACGGCGGCCTGGCCCTGATCTTCGCGGAAGCGGCGGGTCGTTTTGAACTCTGGAGCGAAGCCCTGCGGAGGTGGAACATGATCGAATCGCAAGTCGTCAACCGTTGGAAGGCCGAGGGCAAGGCCGAGGGTGCAGCGACCATGCTCGTGCAGTTGCTGCGCAAGAAGTTCCGCGTCGAGCCGCCGGCCGACCTGGTGGCTGCGATCGCCGCGTGCCAGGACCCCCGACAGCTGGCCCAGTGGCAGGACGCCGCTCTCGATGCCGCCACGCTCGAAGACTTTCGCCGCGTCGTCGAGTCGGCGCACCGCAATGGTGCGTGATCTCCAAGGATCGGGCAGGGGTAGGCGGGGATGAGCCATGACGGAGCAAGAGTGGCTGGAGTGTGCCGATCCGCTTTCCATGCTTGACTTCTTGCACGGCCAGGCCAGCGACCGGATGCTGCGGCTGTTCGCGGCAGCGTGCTGTCGGCGGCTCTGGGCGGAGGTCGAAAACGACTGCCGGCGGCTGTGCATGCTGACCGAGGGCTATGCCGACGGGGTCGTCAGCCGGTCCGAGTTGCTCGCCGCTCGCGACGAAACTCACGAATCGGAAAAATGGACTGTCAGCATGGCTTTCGAGGAAGCGGCCGCGCTCGAAGATATGGAGGACGTGGCCGGCTATACCGTAGCTGCTGCCGGCCGGGCCACCGCCGATGTCGCGACCGGCTACCCCGAGTTCTCGGAACGAACCGCAGTCTGGTTCGATGTCTGTCAGGCTGAATTCGCCGTGCAAACCGCACTGCTGCGGGAAGTCTGCGGCAACCCTTTTCGCCCCGTGAAGGTCGATCCCGCCTGGCTCACATCGACCGTCGTTTTATTGGCCCAGGCCATCTACGACGAACGCGCCTTCGACCGCCTGCCCATCCTCGCCGACGCCCTCGAAGACGCCGGCTGCGATCACGCCGACATATTGAACCACTGCCGTTCCGAGGGGCCGCACGTTCGCGGCTGCTGGGCGCTGGACCTCGTACTCGGCAGGAAGTGACCCGCGTATTCCCCACGCTCTACAGCTGGAGCACCCTCGTCATAACAACCAATCGACGACGATCAGACCTGGAACGTTGGCATAGTCGGCAACGTTGTGCGTCACCAGGGTGAGGCCATGAACCAGAGCGGTCGCGGCATTCACCATGTCCAGGGACGGAGCGCCCAGGCCCGCGTCCAGCAACGTTGCGCGGATGTCGCCGAACTTCTCGGCAATGTTTCCGTCCGCGGTTAGCAAGTCCACGTCGTTCAGCAGGTCGAGCAAACCTTGCAGTCGCTTGGGCAAGGCCTTGGCGCGCTTGGCCCAGGTAAACAGTTCGCCAAGGGTGATCGTGGAAATGTGCAGTCGCCCCAGGTACTGCAAAAAACGAGCCTGCACTTTGGGCTCGCCTTTCAAGTAGGCCGAACAGACATCGGTGTCCAGCAGAAAGCTCACTCCTCAATCCCCCGACGATCCAGTCCGCGCTGCCGTCGATTCCATGCGAGGTATTCGTCCAGGTCCGCGGCGTCCTCCGACCACGCGCCAAAAGAACGGCGCAGCCCTTCTCCCGCCGGTAGCTTCTGCCGGGTCGGCATGGCCTGGACGGTGACGGTCACGGGCTGGCCCTCGGGCAACCCTGGCTCCTGATCCAGTTCGATGGTCTTGCCGCGAACCACGCCCTGGAACACGCTGTTCGACAAGAGACACCTCCTTTCTGTCCCTATCCGGTCTGCACCTCGCCGTGGCGGTTCTTGGCCGTCACGCCGGCCATGAGTTGCTTGAAGGTGTAACGACGGGCCGCCGGCCGCCGCGCCTTGCGGACCCGCAGTTCATCGCCCACGCGCTCCACGGTCACCACGCAATCGGCGAAATCGCTCGGCAGCAACAGCCGTCCTTGCCGGTCGGTTTTGCAGGTTTGCGCACTCATTGATTCTCTCCTTTTCCCGTCATCGTAGTCTTCGGGCGGAGTGAAACGAAGAGCAAACCCAGCCACCGCCCGGTATGCTCGGCAAGTCTTGATTCGTTCTCAACCATGCGGCGCGCACCTGCCCTCGAAGACGCCGGCTGCGATAACGCCGACATCCTCAACCACTGCCGGCAGCCAGGGGACCACGTTCGAGGCTGCTGGGCAATCGATTTGGTACTCGGCAAGTCATGAATCGCCGGCGCTGCCGTCAGGCTGGAAAGCCTGACCTACGGGAGCATCAGCCGCTGTGTCGGATCGCCCGACCAGGGCGGGCTCCGGTGTGCTTGCCCTTCTCCAGCACCACTTGCCCGTTGACGATGACGTACTCGATGCCCTCGTTGTACGCGAAGGGCTGCGTGTAGGTCGATTTGTCGATGATGCGCTCCGGGTCGAACAGCGTCAGGTCCGCGAACTGGCCGGCGCGGAGCAGGCCGCGGTCCATCAGTCCCAGCTTGGCGGCGTTGAGCGAGGTCATCTTGCGGACCGCATCCTCCAGCCGCAGCAGACCGCGCTCGCGGACGTAGACGCCCAGCACGCGCGGGAACGTGCCGAAGTTGCGCGGATGCGGATTGCCCCGGCGCAGCGGGCCTTCCGTCGCGTAGGCCGAACCGTCTGAACCGACCGAGCACCAGGGCTGCGCGAGTGCCAGGTTCATGTCTTTCTCGGTGTGATGCTCGTAGATCGTCGGCACCGAGCCGCCCTGCTCGACCAGGAAGTCGAAAAACTCGTCGAGCGGGTCGGGCGCGGGTTCCTTGCCCTTGGCTCGATTTTGCAGCACGCGGTCCATTGTCAGCCCTTCAAAGGTGCCCTTGCCGCTGAGCAGCATGCGGCCCCAGTCGCCGCCCACGGCGGTGTAGTGGTTGTACCAGCCGGGCAGCCCCTCGCGGATGTCCTTCTTGAGCTTCACCCGCTCCCTGGGGTCTTTCAGCCGGGCGAGCAGCTGCGCCGTGCCGCCCTCGTGCGCCCAGGGCGGAATGATGCTGGCCAGGTTGTTGTTGCCGCGCGTGTACGGGTAGACGTTGGCCTGCACGTTGACGCCGCGCCGCCGGGCTTCCTCGATCAGCGCCACCAGTTCGTTCATCCGGCCCCAGAGCTTTTGATCCGCGATCTTCAGATGGATGATGTCCACCGGCAGTTTCGCCCGCTCGCCGATGGCGATGGCTTCCTTCACGGCCGCGACCACGTCGGTGCCTTCGTTGCGGATGTGCGACGAGTAGATGCCGCGATGCTTCGCCACCACCTGGCAGAGCTCGACCATGTCGTCGGTCGTCGCCAGCGCGCCGGGTGGCATGGCCAGCATGCTCGACAGGCCGAAGGCACCATCCTTCATCGCCTCCGCGACCAGTTGCTTCATCTGGGCGCGCTGCTCAGCGGTGGGCCGCTCGAACGCCTGGCCCATGACCGATTGCCAGATGTTGTCGAGCCCGACGTAGGAGATCACGTTGACGGCGCTGCCCATCTTCTCGACCGCGTCGAAGTAGCCGCCGAGTCGGTTCCAGCCGATGGGCTTGCCCTGGATGCTCACGGACTTCGGCGACAGCTTGCCCTGATACGGCCCGGCGGAATTGCCCTCGCCGAGCACTTCGGTCGTCACGCCCTGGCGAATCTTGCTCTGGGCGCTGCCGTCTTCGAGCAGCAGGAAGTCGGAGTGCGAGTGCATGTCGATGAAGCCGGGCGCGACCACCAGGCCCTGGGCATCAAGCTCGCGCTTGGCCATGCCGGCCGGCACCCGACCGACGGCGACGATGCGGTCGCCGCGCACCGCCAGGTCGCCCTGGAACCACGGATTGCCGGTGCCATCGACGATGCGGCCCTGGCGAATCACCAGGTCGTAAACCGGTTCGGCGGCGCGCACGGCGCACGGCCGAACGAGCAGCGCATCGCCGAACAGTGCGACGGACGAGCCGAGAAACGCACGACGGGAGCAGGATGGCAGGTGGTTCATGGCAGGCTTTCGGGTTAGTGCAGTTGCAGGAATCATCTTGGGCCATGAGAGGCTTGGGTGCCATGCCCACGGCTTTGCGTGGGCATGGGAAGCCTGTTTGTTCTCCATGCCCACGGAGGGCGGTGACCGCAACCAGGAGGAGAAAGGAGATGGTGCTGTTCCTAAATTGGAGGTAACACAACCCACTCCAACGGGAGCAGCACCATGCAGTCCTTTCTACAACGTTATGGTTCGCGCATCCACGGCGTCCTGCACGGCTGGGATCGCCTCCGCTTCCGCGGCACCTTGCGGGCCCTGGCCTTCCAGCGCGGCATGTCCGGTTTCTTATTCGCGATGGGCG
>JAEUIF010000245.1 GCA_016795185.1 Planctomycetia bacterium
CCGTGGACGCAGCCGTCCGCCTCGCGCGAGCCCTGGCGCTTGCCGGGCATCGACCTGGTCGGCCCGCTGCGCCGCGTGCTGCCGCGCGACGCCATCGTCGTCGCCGACATCACTCGGCTGGGCTACATACTGCTCGCCGAGTTTCCCACCTACGCGCCGCGCAGCTTCCTGCATCCGGCAGGTTTCGTCAGCATGGGCTATGGCATTCCGGCGGCGCTGGGCGCGAAGGCGGCCTTTCCCAAGCGCACGGTTGTCGCCATTGAAGGCGATGGCTGCTTCCAGATGTGTGGCATGGAGCTGGCCACCGCGATGCAGGAAAAGCTGCCGATTACGATTGTCCTGGTGAACGATTGCTGTCTATCGCTCATCAAGTCCACGCAGGAACGAAAGTTCGCCGGGCGCTACATCGGCGTCGATCTGGTGAACCCGGACTTTCAGCAGTTCGCGGCGGCGTTCGGCGTGCGTGCGTGGCGGGTCGCCAATGACGAAGCCTTCGAGGCGGCGCTGACCGAGGCGACGGCCTCGGGCGAAACCGCGCTGATCGAGGTGACGTTGGGGCAACCGGCGGTCGCCGGTTGATGCCGGTCGCGCTGCGGGGATTCTCGAAAAAAATACCGACTGGGCTTGCACCATCGCACCCCGATTCGCGATGGTGGGAAAGAGAAGTGCAACCGCCGCGAGCGCAGCCGCCCGCGGCCGTGGGCGGCGCTTGGAACAGCGCCAGGTAAAATTCGTTCAGCACGGTCTGTGTCGGCCGTGCGCCTTTCGTGGGAGTCCCTACCAGTGCGCCGTCATTGACACGGTGGATGACGGAATTGTCCGGGTCCGCGCCTGAGCAGCAGGCGTCCATAACACACCAGAGACCCAGCACCGAATTGTTCCCGGCCGGCGGGACCGCTCCATCATACGAGCGCTGCCGCGCCGCGGTGCCCTGACCGCTTGAACTTTCCCCGATCCCGCAAACCCATCCGCGGTGCTGCACACACCCGGCTTTCGTCCGTAAGACGACGCCGCTCGTGGGGGGATCGACTGTCACCGTGCTCGTGCAGTTCATCGTTCCGCCTTCAGGCGGCGAGCGACTCGCTCTCAGCCGCGCAACGACGCCGGAAGGCGGAACCACGAACAATTGCAGGGGGTTCGCCGGGCCGTTGCCTGCGAGCGCAACGTGCGATGAGGGACCGTCGGTTTTTTTCGGCGCCCCGCCAGGGGGAAATACCGACCGCGACACGCGGCAGGGGCGTGTGGATTCGCGCCCGTCGCTGGGAAACTCCCGCGACTTCTGCACGCTGGGAAGAGGGTGCGTCGCACGCGGATGGTTGACGGGCTTGGCGAAGAGGCGGTATCTTCAGGAGCATCATGCGAGCCTGGCGACTGAACCTGCTGCGCGTCTTTCCGCTGCTGCCCCTGGCGGTGGTGCTGTATCTCTGGTTCACCGGACCGCGCGGGTTATCGCCGCCGCCGACCACGCAACGGGCGCAGCTGGGAAGCGTTGACCAACGCCGGGAAGCCGTCACCATCCTGGTGCAGCGCGGCCCGGATGGTGTGGCGGGATTGATCGCGGCGCTCCGGGATCCGGATGCGAGCGTGCAGAAGGCGGCAGCGCAGGGGTTGGAGCAGATTGGTCAGCCAGCGGTGCCCGCGTTGACTGCCGCACTTCAGAACGACCAGCGCGGCGTGCGGTTCGCGGCGGCGAAGGTCCTGTGCCGGTTGGGCCAGCCCGGCGACGATGCGGTGCAATGCCTGATTGCCGGACTGAAAGACCGACGCTGGCGCGGCGAGGCGCTCGCCGAGTTGACGCGCGTGGGTGAGCCAGCCTTGCCGGGCCTGGAAGCCGCCCTGCGCGATCCAGCGTGGTTTGTGCGCCGGGATGCGGCGGAAATCCTGCGCGACCTGGGAGAAAACGCCTGGCCCGCTGTCGATTCGCTCTCGATGGCCCTGAAGGACGAACATCCGGAAGTGCGCCGCGCGGCGGCGCAGGCGCTCGGGCACATCGGAGAATTCGCGGGGTGCGCGGTGCCCATGTTGATTGCCTGCTTCCGCGAACCGGCATCACCCGTGCGGCTGGCGGCCATCGAGGCATTGGTGCAGATTGGCCCGGCTGCCGTGCCCGCGCTGGGCGAGGCGTTGCAAGACCCGAACGCGGAATGCCGGTGGGCGGCGGCGCACACGCTCGGTTCCTTGAAGGAAGCGGCCCGGCCCGCCGTGCCGACGCTGGCCCAGGCCCTGAAGGACGAAGACCGGGCGGTGCGTCGGGAAGCGGCCCGCGCCCTGGCAGCGCTGCAAGCGGAAAGCACGGCGGCGCTGCCCGTGCTGGCGGACGCCCTGCAAGACCGGCAAGCGCGCTGGACGACCCTGCAAGCGTTGCAGCATTATCGGCAAGCCGCGGTGCCGGTGCTGGTCAAGGTGCTCGACGACCGTGACCCCTTGCTGCGCCGCGAGTCGGCGCGGGCACTGGGCGCGCTGGGACCGGATGCGGCTCCTGCGGTGCCGAACCTCATCGCCACGCTGAAGGACGAGGACTGGAGCGTGCGCCGGGAAGCAGTCCATGCGCTGGGCCGCGTCGGCGGCGACACGCAAGCTTCCGTGCCGGCGCTGGTCCTGCTGCTTCAGGATGAGTACCCGATCAACCGCCGCGAGGTCGGCATCGCCCTGGCTCGCCTGGGACCGCAGGCCAGCGCCGCGGTGCCGGCGCTGATTGAGGCATTGGAGG
>JAEUIF010000259.1 GCA_016795185.1 Planctomycetia bacterium
TGCCCATCGAACGGTCTGTCCGATAAAGCCGGGGACTATACCGGGCGTTCGGGTAAACGCAACAGGTCTTTGAGGGCTGCGTACAGGGCGGGCGGAGTGCGTTCGTTGACGTGGAGACGGAAGTAGGCGGTCTTCGCATCGACGACGCGCAGCCGGCCCTGGCTGCGCTCCGCCAGGCGGGCAATCTTGCGCGGATTGCGGTAGTGCAGCACGACATCGACGACGGGCACGGACGGCGCGGCTTCCGGGCGCGGCCGGGCGGCGCGCTTGCCCGGAACCGGCTTGCGCTCGACGGGCGGCGCTTCGATGGGCGCGCTGCCCTGGCTTTCCAGCCGGACCTGCGCAATTTGCCAGCGTGCCGCCAGCAACCGCAGTTCCGCCAGTCGTAACATCCAGTCGGCAGGCTCCGGAACCTTGCCGAAGCGATCGCGCAACTCCCGGCGAAAATCCTCGAGTCGGTCCAGCTTGCGCACCCGCGCCAGGCGGCGGTAGACTTCCATGCGCTGGCGCTGGCCCTCGACGTAATCGCGCGGCAAAAACGCCGGCCAGGGCAGATCGACGCTCACTTCCAGCGGCGTGCGCAGCGGCTGGTTCTTCATCTGCCGCACCGCGTTCTCCAGCAGCTGACAGTAGAGTTCGTAGCCCACAGCCGCGATGTGCCCGCTCTGCTGCGTGCCGAGAATGTTGCCCGCGCCGCGGATTTCCAGGTCGCGCAGCGCAATCTTGAAGCCCGCGCCGAGTTCGGTGAACTCCTCAATGGCCTTCAGCCGCCGCGTGGCCACCGGCGTGATCTGCCGATCCGAATCGAGCAACAAGTAGGCATAGGCCCGGTGCTTGTAGCGCCCCACCCGGCCGCGCAGCTGGTGCATGTCCGCCAGGCCATACTGGTCGGCCTGGTTGATGAAAATGGTGTTGGCATTCGGAATGTCCAGACCGCTTTCGATGATGGTGGTGGCCAGCAGGATGTCGGCTTCCCGGCGGACGAAGCGGACCATGGCGTCTTCGAGTTCGTCGGCGGACATCTGCCCGTGCCCGATGACAATGCGTGCTTCCGGCACGATGCTCAGCAGCTTATCGCGAATCGCCTCGATGTTCTGCACGCGATTGTGGACGAAGTAGACCTGTCCCTCGCGGTTCAGCTCGCGCATCACCGCATGGCGAATCAGTGTGGGGTCGAAGCGGGCGATGCGCGTCTCGATGGCCAGGCGGTCCGGCGGCGGGGTCTCCAGGTTGCTGATGTCGCGGATGCCCAGCAGCGACAGGTGCAGCGTGCGCGGGATCGGCGTGGCGGTGAGGGTCAGCACGTCCACGGTTTGCCGCAGACGTTTGAGCTTTTCCTTGTGCTCGACGCCGAAGCGCTGCTCCTCGTCGATGATGACCAGGCCCAAATCCTTGAACTTCACATCCGCGCTGACCAGGCGGTGCGTGCCAATGATGAGGTCCACGCCGCCCTGGGCCAGCCGGCCGACGATGCGCTTCTGCTCGCCCGCGGTCCGGAAGCGGCTCAGGCAATCGACAACGAACGGATATTCCGCCAGCCGCTGACTGAACGTCCGGAAATGCTGCTCGGCCAGCACGGTGGTCGGCACCAGCACGGCGACTTGCCGGCCGTTGTCCATCGTCTTGAAGGCGGCGCGAATGGCCAGTTCGGTCTTGCCGTAGCCGACGTCGCCGCAGACGAGGCGGTCCATCGGCCGGGGGCGCTCCAGGTCGCGTTTGATTTCCGCCAGGGAGGTCAACTGGTCGGGCGTTTCGCGGTAGGGGAAAGCGCCCTCGAACTCGCGCTGCCAGTCGCTGTCGGGCGGGTAGGCGATGCCGGGCTGCGCCTCGCGCAGCGCCTGCAAGTCGATCATCTCGACGGCCAGGTCGAGGGTGGCCGCCTGGACCTTTTCCTTCGTCCGCTGCCAGCGGGTGCCGCCGAGTTTCGACAACTCCGGCTCGGTCTTGCTGCCGCCGACATACTTTTGCACCAGGTCGATTTTCGACGCCGGCACGTAGAGCAGGATGCCGTCGCGAAATTCGAGGGTCAGGTGTTCTTCCTGCTGACCGTTCTTCTCGAGCATCTGCATGCCGCGAAAGCGGCCGATGCCGTGGCTGATGTGGACCACCAAGTCGCCTTCGGCCAGGTCGAGGAAGCTGTCGATGGCCCGGGATTCGAGGCGGCGGCGCGGCTGCACCTGCCGCACGTCTTCGCGGCGAAACAGCTGGTTATCGCTGAGGACGACGACGCCGGCCTCCACGAGCCGAAAGCCCGCACGGACGTGGCCGACGAGCAACTGAATGGCCGCTGCGGTGCCGTGCTCAGACACGACCAGGTTCAGCACCTCGCCCAGCCGTTTGGCTTCCGCTTCGTTGTGGCAGGCAATGACCACCCGGCTGCCACCGGCGATGCCCTCGATCTCGCCGCGCAGTTTGGCGATGTCGCCGCTGAAGCGTTCGACGGATTCGACCCGCAAGTGACAGACGGCTTCCAGCGAAGGACTCGGCAGCGCGGTCAGAATCGTGCTCGGGAACCGCAGCAGTTGCTGGAGCGCGCCTTCGATGGAGAACAGCCCCTTGCCGTCCGACACCCGTTCGAGGAAGTGCTTGCCCTGCTCGCGCAGTTCGTCGGGTTCCACGAGTACGGTCCAGGCATTCTCACCGAGGTAATCGCAGATATGCCCCGAGCTATCGGCCGTGGGCCGCGTGAGGCCGAGCAATTCCAGCTGCGGCAGGTTGCCCAGGCTGCGCTGCGTCTGTGGAGAGAACTGGCGGATCGATTCGAGTTCGTCGCCGAAGAATTCCAGGCGGTGCGGAGCGTCGGCGTCGGGCGAGAAGAGGTCGAGGATGCCGCCCCGACGGGTGAACTGTCCGGGGAAGTGAACGGCGTCGGCCCTCTGGAAGCCGTGCTCGACCAGCCAGCCGGCCAGTTCGTCCGGCTCCAGCGCCTCGCCGGTTTTGACGACGCGCTGCTGCCGTGCCAGTTGCTCGCGGGCCGGCGCGGGTTGCAGCAATGCCTGAAACGTGGTCAGCACCAGCGCCGGCGGCGCTTCACTCGCAAGTTGTTGGAGGATGCGCAAACGCTGGCCGGATACGTCGTCGAGCACGGGCGCGATGCCGTCTTCACTGAAGTCCGCCGGCTGGGGCGGCGGCCACTGGTCCCAGCCGGGCAGAACGACGGGCCGCGTGCCGGCAAAGCTCGCCAGGTCTTCGCCCCAGCCGTCGAGGTCGCGCGGATGGGCCAGGGCGATCAGTAAGGTGCGCGGCGCGTGGCTCGCCAGTGCAGCGCAGGCCAGCGCGGCCGAGGAACCCCAGGCACCGTCGATGGTAGCGCTACGGCCAGCTTGCAAGGCCGCGACGACACCGGCAAAGCCGTCGGCGGCTTGCAACAACCGGGGCAAGTCTTGCAAGCTGCCGAGAGCAGCTGGCGGCGTCGAGCATGGTGCGGTGGAGGTTTTCACTCCGGCATTTTAGCAGGGCAGGCGGGAGGATTTCCGCGCCGCTTCATTCACAAACTCACCGGCCACGGGTCGCGAAGGCGTCATTGGCTTACTCCGGCACATCCATATACGCCCCGCAGTGCGGGCAATCCTGTGTGCTGTCGCGCTCGGCTGCCGGGAACGTGCTGCACTTGCCGCACTCCTCGCACTCGGCCTCGACCGGGCCCTTGGTTGCCTTGTCGGCGACCTTCTGGGTCTTTTCCGCTTCAAAGGTTTGCAGCTTCTGGAGCGCCGGCTCGGCGTGGGCCGGGTCATCCACCCAGACCTCCAGGCCTGTGGCGGATACGCCGGTGCGCGACGCCCAGGTCAGACCGAGCAAGCCGCCCAACGTCGCCGGGTTCATGACCTGGGCGGGAAATCCAAGACCGCTGAGGAAATGAGCCACCGATTGCGCCTCGCTGAGGCTGTCGGCGACGTGGACGCACTTCGGATCGCGGTAAATCACTGGCAACTCCCTCCTCGCTAAACCGCTAGCGGGGTCACGGTAGCAGCACGTCCTTGAACTCGAACTTGATCGGCACCTCCGCGATCTGTGCCGGCGTGCGGTAGATCAACCGCCAGTCGGCCGACTTGCCCAGTTTGACGCCCTTCTCGTCGTCGTCCGCGAAACGGTAGCGGATTTGCGCCGTGTTCGCGCCTTGCTCGTCAGTTTCGTAGCCGGCGTGGTCGAGGCGTTTGCCGTTCTTGTTCAACAGGTAGATCTGGTTGTTAATGAGCCAGGACTGAAAACTCTCAAATTTCGCGCCGCCGGGCGGATAGCGCAGGGCCATGTCCAGCGTCCAGATTTCCTTGGCTTCGCGGAAGTTCCGCAGCATGCAGACCACACCTTCCTGCATCTGCTCCTGCTTGCCGGCCAGCTTGTCGAAGGTGAAGGTCAGCAGCTTCGGCGAGCCGGTGATGCTCAGTTGCCCCTTGATGCTGCCGAACTTCGGCGACGAACGGCGGAGCGCCGGCAGCGGTAAGTCCAGTTCGACGGCGATGCGGCCGTCGGCCTGCTGCGGGCCCTTGGCGATCGTCGGCACTTCCACCGTCAGGCCCTTGTCGTCCGTGACCTCCAGACTTTCAGGCCGGGTGTCGATCAGGAACGCCTGGAAGCGCGGCTCCCAGGCGATTTCGAGCTTGGCCAGGCAGTAGTGCGCGTCCGTCTCCAGGTCGCGCACCACCACCACGCGCTTCAGCGTGGTGCGGAACAGCCCGCTGTAGCTGATGGGCATTTCACGATAGCCCTTCTCGTCTTTCACCAGGGCAATCTTGCCGTCGCGGCCGTAGAGCGAGACTCGCAAATCGCCGCGCAGGGCGATGCGGTCGATGGCTTGCCAGAACGGCGTCTTGTCGAGGTTGAGGTCTTTCAGGACGAGGTCGGCGTCGTCCGGGGGCAGCACCTCGATGCCCGTCTGTTCGTGAATGGCCTTCAGCGCCTTGACGACGTTGATCTCCTTGTCCTTGATCGTGACCAGTTTGGGCTGGAGGTCTTTTTCCAGCTGGGCCTTGTCGGCTTTCTCGTCGGCCCGGAGCGGGACGCAAGCCAGCAACACGATGACGAACAGACAGAGCGGGACGCGCGCCATGATGCACTTCCTTTCGAGGATTGGCAGCAACGTCGATGGTACTGCTTCGCGTGGAGTGTCGCAAGCGGGCCGGGGCGCGCCCGGGTGTGTTGAACTTCGCGAGCCGTGGGGTAAAAAGCCTGGGGCGGCCCGTGATCGTAACAGTGTTGGCCGCTGGTAGGGAGCGACCTCATGCCGCGCGTGCCCGTGATCCGATCGCAAAAATCGCAGCGCACCGGCGATTCGCCGATCAACTTTTTCATTCAGCAAGCGGTCGAGAATCCGAACGCGATCAGCCTGGCCGCCGGTTTGGTGGACTACGAATCGCTGCCAGGCGCGGAGACGGCCGCCGCCGTCGCGGAGGTGCTGGCCCAGCCGCAGGCGGCGCAGCTGGCACTGCAATACGGCGTGCCGCAAGGCTATCCCGCCTTACGTCAACGGTTACTGGACCGCGCGCTCGCGCTGGATGGCGTCACGGCGCGGGAAGTATCGCTCAGTGCCGACGACGTGGTCGTCACCACCGGCTCGCAGCAGTTGCTCTACCTGCTGTGCGAGTTGCTCGTCGATCCGGGCGACCTGGTCATCACCGAAGCGCCGTCATACTTCGTCATGCAGCAGGCGCTCGACAGCGCCGGGGCGCGCAGCCTGACCGTACCCGTAGACGAGCAGGGCATGGACCTCGACGCGCTCGAAGCGTTGCTGCTGCGCCTCGAACGCAGCGGGGACATCGCCCGGCTGCGTTTCATTTACGTCGTCGATTACTTCCAGAACCCGACAGGCCTGAGCCTGTCGTTGCCGCGCCGCCAGCGGCTCGTCGAGCTGGCGCGACGCTTCAGCCGGCAGCACCGCATCCTGATCGTCGAGGACGCGGCGTATCGCGAACTCCGCTACGACGGGCCGGATTTGCCGAGCGTGAAGCGCTTCGACCCGGACAACGCCCATGTCATCCTGGCGTACACCTTCTCGAAGCCACTGGCGCCGGGACTCAAGACCGGCTACGGCCTGCTGCCCTCGGAACTGGTCGCGCCGCTGCTGCACCTCAAGGGCAACCACGACTTCGGTTCCAATAACCTGACGCAGCACCTGATCGAGCGCCTGCTCGTCAATGGCAGCTACGACCGGCACGTGCGGACGCTGTGCGCGGTCTACCGGCGCAAGCGCGACGCTCTGCTCGCCGCGCTCGACGCGGTGTTTCCGCGTAGTTCCGGTGTACGCTGGACGCACCCCCACGGCGGATTGTATGTCTGGCTGACGTTTCCCGACAATGTGACCACCGGCACCGACTCCGCGTTCATGCAGGCAGCGATGCGCGAAGGCGTGCTCTATGTGCCGGGGCAATTCTGCTACCTGGCGAGCGGCGCGGGCACGCTGCCGCAGCATCAGGCCCGGCTGAGCTTCGGGGTCGCGTCGCTGGAACA
>JAEUIF010000279.1 GCA_016795185.1 Planctomycetia bacterium
AGATCGGACAGCACGATGCCCGACCCGGCACGCACCGCCCGGGTGCGCAGGAACAGGGCGTCATTCTCGGTGCTCGCCCAGGCCGCGGGATCGAACTGGAAACTGACGGTCTTCGTACCGGTCGCCCCGGACACGGTCAGCGACACCGAATCGGCGGAGAGCGCGGGGTCGTAAGTCAGCGCGAACGAGTACGTGCCGGGGTCCCAGTCGTAGTCGCTCTTACTGGCAGGGGCGCTAGTGGTCCGGCCGACGTCCAGCTCAAAGGTGAAGTTCCCGGCGGCGTCGTTGCCCGCGTTGCCGATGCGCCCCTCGGCGACGAACGCCTCGGTGAAGCGGTTCGTGAAATTGTCGGCGGGCCAGTTGTGGACGAGGAAGGGAACGTATACATCAAAAGAATTCTTGTGATAGCCGGGCAGGAACCTGCCGGCTGCGTTCTTGATGTCCCAGAACTCTTCTTTGAACTTCCCTTCGAGACTGTCATAGAACATGACTGTGACCTCGGTGCCCTGTGGGTAATTGTTGAACACCGTGCTTTCCAACACGAGCGAGCCAGCAATCTTGGCCTTGCCGCGAACAGTTAGCTGGCTGCTAATGTAGGCTCTATTTTGCAAATGGATTGTCATGGCCAACGTTCCATCCGCAGTTTGCTCGAAATCTCCGAGTACCTTGAGTCGGTAAGTGGCTTCCTCCAGATTGATACGGCCACCGTCCTTCAAGTTACCGTGAATGACCGCGTTGGAAGAGAAAACAAAAATCGAACTTAAGCGTATTCCCTGTTCTTTGTTATCGACGCTGCCCTCGATACGGCCGCTAAGGAGTAGATTACCTAAATTGGTGACCAGCGCATCGGCCCCAGTTCGATTGATCTCCAAAGTTGCTCCGTCATTAACTTCCAGCCATCCAGAGTTCTGCACCTTGCCCGCGAGGAGCCACCCATCGACGATCAGTTCGCTGGCACGGTCAACAGCAACTGATTTTACAGTGGCTGTATGGCTCGCGCCCAATACTGCGCGGCGCTCAATGTTGATGGTCACATCATCATCGGCCCCCGGAACCCTTGCCAGTGACCAGTTGCCTGCGGTGTTCCAATCGTCGCTCATGGCCCCTGTCCACACAATGTTCGCAGGCAGCCAACGGTCCTCAAGCGCCTGAATGGAGGGTTGATAACTCGACCGACGCTGGCCGTTCGGACCACCGCGCTGTGACGGCACGAGATGACGCCGCATGAGACGCAGCAGCGCAGCCAAGTAATTCATGTGATTCTCCGATGCGACAGGCGAAAAACGGAATCAACGTTTCAAGTCAATGATTGGCGACAGTTTCATGCTGAGAATTGTTGAACTAGTGGGCAGCAGCGGCCGTTCAAGGTTTTGGTTTGAGAATGGCCCGCAGTGCGAGCTTAGCTCTTTCAGCATAATTGCCGCCGTACATCCGACCCGCTGCCAAGTCATTCAGAAGGGGCACTGCTTCATTCGCAGAGGGGCCAATGCGTTCCAGGGCCGTAAGGGCATCGACATGTGCGCCCCTGGAGAATTTCTCGTCCTTGAGGATGTCAATCAGGATCGGTACCGCGCCTTTAGCGTCGGAACCAAAGCGTCCTAGTACCTGGAGCGCAGTGCTGATGTGGTCGTTATGTTGAAGCTCAAGCAGCTTTTGCCTGTTTGCAGAGAGCGATTTCAATTGCAGCGACTGGTGTTTTTCGAGAAACTCAATCAAGGCCGGAATGCTGTCCGCCGGCAGTTGCGGTAAACGCCCCAAAGCCTCGACGGCGCTGAAGCGCACCTCCAGATCGGCATCATTGAGAGCTTTCAACAAGGCGGGGACCAGTTTCGGGTGGTCGCCCCCGATATATCCCAGCGCGCGGGCGGCCTCTCGCCGAACGCCGAATTGCTTTCGGTCGAGTGCCTCAATCAGCGCCGGCACGGCCTCGCCCGCCGGCGTGCCGATCCCGGCTAATGCCAGAGCGGTGCTTTGGAACAAATCACTGCTGGTTGCTGGATTCTTCGCCAATTCAATCAATTTGGGGATGGCCCGCTCCGGGTCAACTCGCCCCAAAGCCCTGAGGGCCGCATCAGCCACTATGGTCTGATCATTCTGGGCAACCTTCCATAAGACCGGAAAGGCGGCAGCGGCATGCTTGCCGTGCCGCCTCAGCTTGTCGGCGGCGTTCCAGCGCTGTTGCGTTTCGGGGCTTGCGGCGAGGATCTGAATCAGGGTGGCAATTTCAACGTTCCGCTCGACGATGGGGATGATCTCCGCCGCCCGGCGAGCAACCTCCAGGTCGGTGCTGTTCGCGGCCTGGCGCAGCGGTTCCAGCGCTTCTGCCCCGGCGGCCTCCAGGGCGCGGCTGGCCGCCTCGCGGTCCTGGAACTTGTCCGCGCCGAGCTGGCGAATTAGCGTCGCCACGCGCCGTGGGTCGTTCGCGGTTGCGGTAGCATCGGCGGCGCAGGCCAGCCCGGTTAGGCCCAGGACGTCGCTAAGAACGAGGGTCAAGGTCATGAGGCGCAGCATGGTTGTCTTCCCTAACCGGAGATGCCGAACACCAAGCGAGCCGCATCACTGCCGACGCGGGCGAATGGCTTCCAACACCCGTCTAGCCTTATTGCGATAGACCCCGCCGTACATCCGCCCCGCTGCCAAGTCATTCAGAAGAGGCACCGCTTCCTTGGCAGCGGGGCCAATAAGTTCCAGCGTTTTCAGCGCGTCAACGTGCGCGCCGTTGATGAAACGTTCGTTCTTGAGGACGGTAAGCAAGACTGGCACCGCCTTCTCCGCCCTCGGACCCAAACGCCCCAGTGTTTGGAGCGCGGCACCGACGACAGCGTTGTGCCGAAAGAGATCTTCCTCGGGGCCTTGGTGCTTTTGCAGAAAATCGATCAACGCGGGCACACATTCCGCAGTCAGTTCCTGGAGACGTCCGACAGCCTCGACCGCTCGGTAGCGCACTTCCTGTTCGGAATCGCTGGTTGCCTTGAGCAGAGCTGGCGCCAGCCGGGCGTCATTGCCGCCGATCAATCCCAGCGCGAGTGCGGATTCTCGGCGAACGAACCGATCCTTGCCGGCGAGCAGTTCAACCAGCACGGGCACGGCCTCCCGCGCAAGGGGGCCAATCTCACCCAGCGCGATGGCCGCTACTCCCGGTAACGATCCGTAGCCGACCGGCCCCTGAGCGATGCCGATCAGTTCGGGCAAAGCCCGTTTAGGATCGACTCGCCCCAGGGCCTTGATGGCCGCATAACTCACCAGGGGATACTCATCCTTGGTGGCCGCCAGCAGCATGGGAAATGCTCTCGCGGCGTATTTGCCGTGGTGCCCCAACTTCTCGGCAGCATCCATGCGCTTGGTCCACTCGGTATCCCTGGCCACGACTTGAATCAGGGCGGCAATTTCGACGTTCCGCTCGACGATGGGGACGATCTCGGCCGCCCGCCGGGCAATCTCCAGGTCGGTGCCTTTCGCGGCCTGGCGCAGCGGCTCCAGCGCTTCCGCCCCAGCGGCCTCCAGGGCGCGGCTGGCCGCCTCGCGGTCCTGGAACTTGTCCGCGCCCAGCTGGCGGATCAGGGCCACCACGCGCTGCGGGTCGTTCGCGGGAGCGGTGGCATCGTCGGCGCACGCCATCCCGGTCAGGCCCAGGACGTTGGTCAGCACGATGGTCAAGGTGATGAGGCGAAGCATGGCGTTCTCCGGCAGCAACACGTGGCTCCAGCGCGCGGGCAGATCAGGGTGCGGTTTTGCGAATGGCGTTCAGTGCGGGATTAGCTTCCCGGGCGAAAGCGCCACTGTACAACCGGCCTTCTGCTAAATCTTGCAAGATGGGGATGGCGGCTTCCGCCGCCGGCCCAATGCGTTCGAGCGCCTGAATGGCTTCACCGAACACTTGGGTGTCCTCATCGGGCCGCTGGAGGAGTTCGATGAGCGCGGGGACTGCTTCCTTGGCATCGGACCCGAATTCGCTCACCGCGCCCAGCACTGTTCGCAAATACTGGTTCCACAGCCGTTCCTTCAAGGCGCGCCGCTGGAGATCGCTGAGCATCAGCGCGTCCGTCCAGTCGCTGGGCCGCGGTTGGTTGGGGCGTAACAGGGCGGCGAGTCGGGGCACGCAATCGGCTGGTGCGCGCTTCAGGCGACCCACGGTCTCGGCCGCTTGCTGTTTGACTTCGAGATCGGCTTCGTTGAGCATCTTGAGCAGCGCAGGAACTTGCCGGGGGTGGTCGCCGCCAATGGCCCCCAGCGCGCGGGCAGCATCAATGCGAGCCAACTTGTCTTTGCTGCCGAGCGTTTGCACCAGGATCGGCACCGCTTCTGACGCAGGAGACCCGATCACGCCGAGCGCCTGAATCGCAGGCAATTCGCGGCGATCAGCCGGCCGCTTCACCCTGTCGATCAATTGCGGTATCGCCCGTGCCGGATCGATTCGTGCCAAAGCCAGCGTTGCCTGGGAGTCTAACCCGGAATGCTCATCATTCATGGCTGCCAACAAGACCGGGAACGCATGGGCGGCATGCTTGCCGTGCTCCCCTAACCGTTGAACAGCATCCCTCCGCTTGCTCCGTTCCGGATCATTGGCCACGACTTGAATCAAGGCGGCAATCTCGACGTTCCGCTCAACGATGGGAATGATCTCGGCTGCCCGGCGGGCAATCTCCAGGTCGGTACTTTTTGCGGCCTGGCGCAGTGGCTCCAGCGCTTCCGCCCCGGCGGCCTCCAGGGCACGGCTGGCCGCCTCGCGGTCCTGGAACTTGTCCGCGCCCAGCTGGCGGATTAGCGCCGCCACGCGCTGCGGGTCGTGAGAGGGCGACTCAGCCGCCGCCAGGGAACGCATCGCGCCCAACAGCACTGCGCACGAACATATTGCTGAGGCCAGATTGAGAATTGACCGGCGGACAAACGGTGCCAGCGTCGCAGCGGACGGGCTTTGAAGAACGGGCGACATGGCAACACTCCGTACCGTAGAGTGGAATACGACTGTCACGAGGTTGCACGGGGCGAAGCCATCGCAACCGAATGCAGTCAATTCTGCATGCATTATTTGGTGTAATGAATTTACAATTGCCCTACGCCTGTGTCAAGGTGCGCCTCCCCCTTGAACGACGCCCGCGAAAGGAACACCGACGGTAGTCGCGCGTTCCTGGCCGTCACAACCACTGCGATTGCTTGATGCGTGGGCCGAGCAGGTCGCGCACTACGTGGAAGTGGCCGCTCAGCTTGGGGAAGAGTTTCGTCCAGTAGACCGAGTGATCGTAGCTATCGAGCAACGGGTCGGTGGCCTTGCGCACGTCGGTGTAGACGTTCGGGCCGGCGGGGCTCCAGTCGGTCACATCGATGATCGACTGAAACGCCACATCGTCGTCGGCGGTGTAGACCCGGTCCACCGCCGGCGCGACGTACATGCGAGGCAGCGCCTGGCTGCGCGCCAGGGGCCGCTTCGGGGTGCCATAGACCTGCTTCATCAGCTGGAAGGCGTGTCGGCCACCCGCGCCGCTGCCGTCACCGACGTAGAACACCTTGTCCGGCCGGGGATTCTCCCGCGCCCAGCTGGGGTAGAGTTCGTCGTAGAAGCAATCGAAGCCCCAGTATTCCTTGACGTGGTCCTTGTACTTGCCGAGGTGCTGTCCGGCGGCGCGCATCAGCGCGCCGCCCGCCGAATGGCCGGCGATGACCAGCTTGCCGAGGTGCAGCGCCGAACTCGCGCTGCCGGACAGCGCTTGCCGCAGGCGAGCGATGCCGTTCAGCACCTGGTCGAGGTAAACTCCGCAGCCGTCGGCGACGTTCAACGAAGCGAGGTCCAGGCTGCCCGAGTCGGAGCTGCTTTTCAGCCCGAGCCAGGGCGCGACCAGGATCGTGTCCTTGCCGGCGCGCAGTACGCTTTCGCGCAGCTTCATGTCCATCTTGTCGCTGTCGGGGTGCAACAAGTCGCGGACGTTCTGCACGTAGAAGCCGTGAAACCAAAGCACGACGTTGACGGTGTCCTGCTTGAAATCATGCTGCGGCGGCAGATAGACGCCGGTATCCCGGATCGGCGCGTGGTCCTTTTCCGCGAACGCGGTGGTGCCCTTGACGATCGGGCTATTGCTGAACTTCTCCTCGACGAAAACGTACTGGCCCATGACGTGCTTCCCTCCCGAATGGGACAGGCGGAACGGCCTGGAGACCGGTGCGAGTCGCCGCCGCCATCAGTCCGTGGAACATGTACGGGGAGGATGGGCC
>JAEUIF010000307.1 GCA_016795185.1 Planctomycetia bacterium
CGCCCAGCCCCTGGACGGTGATGAAGTAGGTGCCGGCCGGCAGGTGCTGGCGGATCAGGTCGGTGGCGTTGTTCGGTGCCTGCCCGTCGCTCTGCACCAGCAGCTGACCGTTCGGCCCGCTCAGCGTCAGCCGAGTGTCGAGGCCGGCAGTGCCCGCGCTGGTGATGACCAGCAGGCCGGCTTCCGTCAGCGTCAACTGACGGACATCGGCTTCGCCGGCGGCGGCGATGCGGTCAAGGACGACAGCGTTGGGCTGGATCGCGGCCGTCGGCAGGATGCGTGCTTCCAGGGCCTCCATGCCCAGAGACGGGCCGGCGCGCAGCTGGCGCCGTGGCGGTACGGACGGAACTGACCAGGTCCGCCAGCGCTTCAGCCAAGTTGGGAGTCCGATGCCCACGTCCGCGCCCATCGTCAGACCGGGAGTCGCTACCTTCCCCCGTCGCGCACCCGTTGCGCGATTCATCAGGGGGCCGATTCGGCGTACACTGCGGCCAGCCGCGCGTAGCCGGGCGAACGACGGACGGGGGTGAGCGCCGGATCGGATTGGACGGTTTGCCGCCAGAACGTCGCCCGTTCCGCCGCGGGAATGGTTTCGACGGCCTGGCGTAACAAATCCATGGCGCGTTCGAGATATTGCAGCCGCAGTTCCCGTCCCTTGGCCGACTGCTGCTGAGGGTCTTCCTCGCACTTCTGGAAGGCCTGGGCGTAAATCCGGCTCGCGTTGTAACGCAGCCGGGCTGGGGGGGCCGGCGCGAGCTGGAGCGCGGCTTCGGCATCGACGACCGCCAGCCGGTGCTGTCCGAGGCGCACGCGCGCGTACCCCCGACCGTTGTATCCATCGGGGTGCTTCGGGTCCAGTTGCAGCAGGCGCTCGAAATCGCGCAGCGCGAGGGTCGGCGCATCCAGCACCGTGTAGGCCCAGCCGCGATTGGCCAGGGCGTCGGCCTGGTCGGGTTGCAGTTCCAGCACGCTGGTATAGTCGGCAACGGCCTCGGCGAACTGGCCCTGGGCGGCGCGGGCGCGGGCGCGGGCCAGGTACAGTGCCGTCGCGGTCTTGCGCCGCGCTGGGTCGGGTTCGAGGGCGCGGTCAAGCGCCTGGAGCGCTTCGGGCATACGGTCCAGTTGCAGCAGCGTTTCGGCCCGCAGCCGGCGCACGGTCGCGGATTCGGGCTGCAACTGGGCGGCGTCCAGCACGCGGATGGCCTCGGCGTAGTCCTGCTGGCGGACGAGTAGATTGGCCTTGGCGACGAGGTCGCCCGCCACCTCGGCCGAGGCCAGGCCGCGCGGCTCGTGGCGGATGGCCTCGTCGTAATCGCGCAGGGCTGCTTCGGGCCGATCCTGGTGTTCGTGCAATCGGGCGCGCGTGCGGTAGAGCACGGCGCGGAGCGGCGGCGGACTGAGTGCCAAGGCCCGGTCCAGGTGTTCCCGCGCCTGCTCCCAGCGGCCGAGTTCCTGATACGCTTGCGCCAGGTTGGCATGGCCAGCGTACTCCTCGGGCTTCAGGCGAATGGCCTGGGTCAGGTCCGCGACCGCCGCCGGCAACTTGCCTTGCCGGACGCGCATCAGTCCCCGATTGACGTGGACACCGTAGCGGGCCACCGGGTCGGCCGTCTCGGTGGTCGTCCGTTCGACATGGGCGAAGTCCGCCTCGGCAGCGTCGAAGTCGTCCAGTTCGCTGGCGGCGTAGCCGCGCAGCAGGTAGGGCCAGGTGTGCTGCGGCTGTAACTCGATGCAGCGCGTAAGGCGATGGATGGCCAGCGGCAAGCGGCTCGCGCGGCCCTGCGCGTTGCGATGTTTGAGGCAGCAGACCGCCAGGGCGTACTGCGCTCCCAGATGGTCGGGTTCCTGCTTCAGTGCCTGCTGGAAGTGCTCGGCCGCCTCGTCGAGCTTGCCTTCGCGATACAGGGCGATGCCGTGCAGGAACCGTTCGCAGGCGCGCAGCGGTTCCGCCGGGCGCGCCTGGCCGCGCTCCCGTGCCGCGCCGGCCTGGTCGCCGAGGGTTTCCAGGCATCGCGCCCGTCGGCCGTGCAGGACGACGCCCGCCGCCGGCCAGGCGGCAGCCGCGTCGAGCAGCTGGAGCGCCTGGGCGATGCGTTCGCGCCGCGCCGCACCTTCCTGCTGGCGGGCGGCGTCGGTCAGCACATCGACCAGGTCAATCACCATCTCAAAGCAACTCTCGATGATCGCGGCCTGCGCAGCGGGCGTGCAAGAAGTACCCGCAAGGTCTGGCGGCCGGGGTTGATGCAGACTACAACCGTACAGTGCCAGAGCATCCGCCACCTGCTGCCGCGTCGCGCGCAGGTTCGTTTCGACGTCCAGCCCGGTGAAGCCGGCCGCCGCCAGGCTCGCGGCGGCACGGAGTTGCCGCAGTTGCTGCCAGCGTGCACGGTCGCTCAGGTGCGTTTCGATCTGGGAACCAAGACGTTCGACGCGCGCCTGGAAACCGTCCAGGGCCGCGTCGCCTGGAAACTTTTTACGCACCGGACTCAACCGGGGCGGCACCGTCATCAGTAGTTCGCGCGCCCGAGGCCAGTCCTCGTTCTCGGTCGCGCGCTCGACGCGGTAGAGTTGTGCCTGCACTTCGGCGATTGCGGTGTGCCGTTCCTGGCCGTCCAGGGCTGCGGTCAATGATTGGCGCAGATGTAGGTAGTGGCCCAGGGACAGCACCAGCAGCACGAGCAACGCGGTCAGGCTGGCCAGCGCCAGGCTGGGGTGACGCCGGAGCCATTTCCACGCTTGCTCCCCGCGCGAAGCGCGCCGGGCCAGGATCGGTTCGCCGGCGCGGAAGCGGCGCAGGTCTTCGGCCAGGTCGGCGGCGCGCGCGTAGCGTTTTGCCGGTTCCTTGCGCAGACACTTCAGGCAGATGACTTCGAGGTCGGCCGGTAGCTTGGCGTCCAGCTGGCGCGGGGGCGCCGGGTCTTGCCCCCGCACCTGTTCGAGCGTGTCCCAGAGCGAGGCGGCACGGAACGGCGGGCGGCCGGTCAGCATTTCGTAGAACAGGGCGCCGAGGGCATAAACGTCGGTCGCGGGCCCGATGTCGCCC
Source organism: Planctomycetia bacterium (assembly GCA_016795185.1). Classification (GTDB taxonomy): domain Bacteria; phylum Planctomycetota; class Planctomycetia; order Gemmatales; family Gemmataceae; genus JAGVLI01. Next base: position 3,044 of record JAEUIF010000307.1, read on the forward strand.
GTCTTGCTGCTGGCCTGTTCGGGAGCCATGTAGCTGGGCGTGCCGATGATCTCACTCGAGCGCGTTTCGAGCACTTCGACATCCAGCTGCTTCGCCAGTCCGAAATCGGTGATCTTGACGCGGTCGGCACCGAAAGCGTCCGGATCGGGAGTGTCGTCGGCGGTGGGCCGCTGGCCGACCAGAACATTCGCCGGCTTCAGGTCGCGGTGGACCACCCCGCGAGCGTGAGCGGCCTCGACTGCGCGGGCCAGGACTTCGGTCAGCCGCACGGCCTCCGGGGTCGGCAGCGGCGCGCCCGCGAGCCGCTGCGCGAGGTTGCCGCCCTCGACCAGTTCCATCGTGAAATAGGGATTGCCCGCGTGCTCACCGACCTCGTACACACGGACGATGTTCGGATGTTCGAGGCGGGCCAGCAGTTCGGCCTCGGCACGGAAACGCGCCTGGTCCTGTGGCCGCGCCAGGGCAGCGCCGCCGCGAATCATCTTCAGCGCCACCAGGCGTTTCAGTCCGGTCTGGCGGGCACGATAGACGACGCCCATGCCGCCCTGCCCGATGACGGCCAGCACTTCGTAGCCGGGCACCTGCGGCAACTGCGGATCGCCGCTTACCGTCGGTTTACTGTCCGCGGCAGTCGCGGTTGATGTTCCCGGTTTGGCAAGTCGTGGCGCGGCGAATTGGCGTTCGAGTTGCTCGGCCAGTCGCGGAAAGCGCTGCCGATACTCTTCGAGGGACGGCGCTTCGCCTTGGCGGTCCCGCAGCTGGACTTCATGGCCGATGAGGTCGAGCACGCACTCGTCGGAGCGGATCGATGGGTGGTCGGCGAGGTAGTCTTCGACCAGAAAGCGCTCGCCCCGACGCCAGCGCTGGTCCTGGTCGTCCAGAATCGCGTCGAGGCGCCGCACGACCGTGACGGCCTGGCTATCGTCGGCGGGCCAGGGAGTGATGTCGCTGCTCATGGGCCAATCCCGGTGCGGAAGCCTGAAACTTCTCGCCGGCGCACTGAGCCGGTGGGGTAGCGGTACTACTGGCAGCAGCCGGTTGGGGCGCGGGCGGCACGACCACGGGAGCGACGATCTGGGGAGAGGGCGTCGAGAAACCGCTGCGAGGACTCGGTTCGGCGAAGTGCGGAACGCCGTCTTTCGTCTGGCGGCGCGGCAAGAGTGGGGCGGCCAGGGCCGTCGCGTCGTCATTCAACCGCGGGCGAGCGCGGGCAGCGCTGTCACCGACAGAGCTTTGTCGGTTTGTAACAAAGCGCGCTGCGCGGGTCCAGAAAATTGCGCCGCCGGAAGGCGGTAAATCGCGGTCGTTTCCGCCCGAACGGAAGTTTCAGCCGCGAGCGCTTTCCTGGGTCCGCCAACTTCCCGCGTGGCAGAGTGGCGGACCTGGACCATGCGCAGCCGCGAGCGGCTGGGCGGCGGCACTGGTGCAGTGTCCAGGGAGTGGTTGCCTGACCGGCGGCAGTACGTCGGGCTTTCCAGCCCGACACCCAGCGCCGGTGATCCGCCGTGACGTCGCGCGGGCGCGGCCAGCCTCTGGCGCGTTGTGTCGGGCTGGAAA
>JAEUIF010000371.1 GCA_016795185.1 Planctomycetia bacterium
GGGGTGGTCATGCTGGTCGTGTGCTCGTGCGAGGTTCCGGTACGTTCCTGCGCGGAACTCGGCATCCTTGCATGGTCGGCATGTTGCTAGACTGTATGATGTCCAGCCCGTAATTCAAGGGAATCTACTGTCCACTCGTTCCATCGGGCAGTGCCGTGGGCGGCGCACGGTTAGGCGCTATTTACGGTTTCTGAAGTTTGCACCGAATCTATCGGGATGTCAAACGACCGACCGCAATTCCGCAACCTCTGAAAGGATGGTGGACACAACCGTCCCGGCTTCATGAAGTTAAGAGCCGGCGCTGCATTGTGAGCCGGCGCGCGGGTATACTCCCGGCTGGAGGTGACGTAATGTTTGAAATCGGGCGAAATCTACTGGAGCGCCTGTTCCTGAACCGGCTCGGCGAACGGGACCTGAACTTGCATACCCCCAATCCGCACACGGTTCACTACACGGAATTACCCAGCGTTCCACCGGGCGAGCCCTTGGCGCTTGAGTGGAACCTGTACCGCCGCTTAGTAGGGACTCTGTTGAATGCTGGCCACCAAGGACGCTGGGTGCTACTCAAGGACGAAGAATTGCTGGGCATCTTCGATACCCAAGCCGAAGCGCTGGCCACCGGGTATCAGCGATTCCTGCGCCAGCCATTCCTGGTCCACCAGATTCAGGAACGCGATCGCCTCTTGCGCGCCGGATGGCAACGGCTATGTCCGCACTGACGTTTCCCGTGCAGCCCGATGGGCTCATCTTGACCGTGCTGATTGGTCTGAACCACCAGGAGACAATCGCCCTGGCAGCGGCTGGCCAGCCGGTCCCATCACCACTGTGGGCGACTGCCGCCGTTGACACGGGGGTGCAACATCACTTGTGTCGATGCTCGGCTGCTCCAACGCCTGGGAATTTCGCCGACCGGTCAGGGCAGCGCTCAGGCCACCGTCGGTCAAGCGCCGGTGCGACTCTTCATCGTGAGTCTTGGGATTCCATTGGTTGGAAATCCGCCGGGATCGTTGCTTCTGGAATCACAATTGACCGTGATGGAACCTACCCAGGTGCTTCCCGGAGTGGAGGCCCTGGTCGGCCTCGATATACTGCTCAACGGCAAGCTGCTGTTGGATGGACCAGCGCGGCAGTTCACCCTGGATTTCTGAACGGCTGAGCAGCCGATTAGCCACCTCGAAACGCACCGACTGTCGGTTTCGTTCCTGACTCGCGAACTCTTCCGCCATGCCCCGCCTGCCGCATGTCGCGCTGCTGATCGAAACGTCGCGCTCCTACGGTCGCGGCGTGTTGCGCGGGGTGCGCCGCTATCTGTCCGAGCATGGCCCCTGGTCGGTCTATCTGGAAACGCGCGCCCTGGATTCACAGGGTCCGCCCTGGCTCAAGGGCTGGCGCGGCGATGGCATCTTGACACGCACCGGCGGCCGGGCGCTGGCCCGCCTGGTGCGCGCCGCCGGAGTGCCGGCCGTCGAATTGCGCAGCACCCGACACGGTTTGCGGCTGCCGTGGGTGGGCGTCGACAACCGCGCCCTTGGCCAGCTGGTGGCCGAACACCTCCTCGAACGCGGCTTCCGTCGTTTCGGCGTCCTGGCCCTGCGCACGGAACTCTACTTTCGGGAACGCTGCGCCAATTTCGTCGAGACCCTCGGTCAGCGCGGCTACGGGTGCGCGGTCTTCAACGCCCCGCCCTACGCCGAACAACCGCTTCAATGGGAGAAGCAGCAGGAAGAGCTGACGGCCTGGCTGCGGCGACTGCCCAAGCCGGTCGGTGTGATGGCCTGCACGGATCAGCTCGGCTTCTGGCTGCTCGACGCCTGCCGCCGCGCGGAGGCCGCCGTGCCCGAAGAGGTCGCCGTGGTGGGCGTGGAAAACGACGAATCCCTCTGCGCGATGGCCACCCCGCCGCTATCGAGCGTGGCGCTGAACACGGAGCGCATCGGCTACGTGGCCGCCGAGTTGCTCGACCGTTTGATGCGCCGTCGCCGCACCGACGCTCCGGACATTTTCATCCCGCCCCTGGGCGTCGTGACGCGGCAATCGTCCGACGTGGTCGCCATCGAGGACGAGGGCCTGGCGGCGGCCCTGCGCTTCATCCGCGAGCACGCCTGCACGGGCATTCGCGTCGAGGATGTGCTGGCGGCCGTGCCGCTGTCCCGCAGCACGCTGGAACGCGCTTGCCGCGCGTTGCTCGGCCGTTCGCCGAACGCCGAGATTCGCCGGGTGCAATTGCATCGCGCCCGGCAGCTGCTGGCGGAAACCGATCTCGGCCTGACCGAGATTGCCGCGCGCACCGGGTTCAGCCGGGCCGCCTATTTCTGTGCCCGCTTCAAGGCGACGTTCGGCGAAACGCCGGGGCAGTATCGTGCGAGCGTCCGCATCTGACAAAATATCGCAACAAGATTCCGAACGATTGGAATGCTCCGACGCCGCTCCCGCGATAGATTCTGATGCAGGCGAGCGGCAGGCGTCGGCCGGCCGCCTGCCTGAAGATTAACCAAGCGGAGCACTCCCCATGAACAAAGTTCTCATCATCGTCGGCGACGCCACCGAAACCGTGGACACGCTCTATCCCTTCTATCGACTGCAAGAGGACGGTTTTCAGCCGGTGGTGGCGGCCCCGGAGAAGCGCCGCTACCAGATGGTGCTGCACGAGGTCAAACCCGGCTGGACCATCACCAAGGAATGGGAGGGCTATACCATTCAGGCCGACGTCGCTTTCAGCGAAGTAGTCCCGGAGGACTACCTGGGCATCTTTTTCAGCGGCGGCCGCGCGCCCGAGTACATCCGCGAGGATGAAGACTTGCTGCGCATCACTCGTCACTTTTTTGCCGCCGGCAAGCCGATCGCCAGCGTCTGTCACGGCGTCGAAATTCCGGCGCGGGCCGGCTGCGTGCAGGGTCGCCGCATGGCCACGGTGCCCAAGTGCAAGTTCGACCTCGAAGTCTGCGGCGGTGTGTTCGTCAACGAACCGTGCGTCGTCGATGGCAATCTCGTCAGCGGCCGGACCTTCCACGATCACGGCTCGTATGTCGGGCCGTGGATCAAGCTGCTCCGCGCGGCCCGTGAGCAGGCACGCTAGTCAAGGATGCGTTTCGAGGAACGTCAGAAAGACCTGGGCGGGCGCGGACAGGACGCGCCGATGGTCGCGCACGGTGTAGATGCGACGATCGCAGTGCAGGTCGGTCACGGTCAGTGCGGCCAGCTGTCCGGCTTGCAGTTCCTTCTGCACGGCGAAAGTGGACAGGACGGCCAGGCCCAGGCCGCGCAGCACGGCTTCCTTGATGGCTTCGTTGCTACCCAGTTCCAGCACGACCCGCAGGTCCATCAGCGATTTGCCTTGCTGTTCCAGGGCTTTCTCGAAGCAGTGCCGCAGCCCCGAGCCGGCTTCGCGCAGCACCAGCGGCTGTCGGTAAAGCTGCTTGAGGGGGACACGCCGGCGCTTGGCCCAGGCATGATGTGCCGGCGCTACCAGTACCATGCGATCCTCGGCGAACGGCTGAAACTCCAGGTCCGGGTTATCGGTCTTGCGGCCGACGAGTCCCAGCTGGACCTTGCCGCGTTCCACCTGCTGGATCACCTTCAGGCTGTCGGAGATGTCGGCGAACACTTTGATGTCGGGATGGCGCTGCTGGAAGTCGGCGAGGATTGCGGGCAAGAGATGCTCGCCGGGCACCGAGCTAGCGCCGAGCCGCAGTTCGCCCCCGAGCGGCGGGCGCTGGCCCATCAAGGTCGCGCGGGCTTCCTGGTGCAATTCCAGAATGCGCCGGGCGTAGCCGTGCAGTCGTCGTCCCGCCTCGGTGAGCAGCACGCGCCCGCCTTCGCGGCGAAACAGCGCCATGCCGAGGGACTTTTCAATGGCCTGCACGCGCTGGCTGACCGCCGCCTGGGACAGTCCGAGCGTACGCGCGGCCGCAGTGAAGCTGCTCAGTTCCGCTGCCTGCGCGAAGGTTTCGAGGTGGGGCAGTTGCACGTCGTCGGCGCAGTCGGGCTGCATGGGACCGTCCCAGCCGTGGCTCACGGATTCAACGGCTTCGGCGGCGGGGCGGTTTCCTGGATGGCGATTTCGTTGCGAACCTCGCGGACGCCCGGCGATAGTCGCAGCAGGTTTTCCGCCAATCGGCTCTGCTGGTACTCAGCCACGGTGCCGCGCAGCACGTAGGTCTGGCCGTCGAGCAGCACTTCCAGGCTATCGTTGCCCGCGAGGTCCGACGAGCGGGCCAGCATCCGCCGCAGGCTCGCTTGCACCTCGGCCTGCGGCGTTGGCCGGTACTTGAACGCGATGCTGGTCGAGTAACTGGCGGGCCGGCGATTGATCATGGCGTTCGTATTCATCGGCGTGAAGCCGGCCGTGACGCTGCCGACGCCGCCCACGCTGCCCGCGCCGCCGATGCCCGTCGTGCCGCCGATGCGCCCCGCGCCGCCAACCCCGCCCACGCCACCGACCCCACCCGAGACGCCGGCCGTGGTGCCGGTCCCCGAATAGAGCGTACTGTAGAGCGGGGTGCCGAAAGCAACGGTAGCCGTGGCTCCGGTGCCCCCTTGGGGCAAACCCAGTCCGTAAGCGTTGACGTAAAACCGCCCGAACAGCGTGGTGTTGGCGTTGGCGCTGCGATTGCCGGCCTTGCCGGCATGACCGAGCGCGCCGGGTTCGTAGCCGCCCGAAATGAACGTCGTACCGAGGCCCGTGCCGAGAAAATTGCCGTTGGCTCCCGTGCCGATACCAGCGTCCGTGCCGATGCCCGCCCCGGTGCCGCCACCCGTGCTGCCTCCGCCCGTGCTGCCGCCCCCTGTCCCACCCCCGGTACTCCCACCGCCGGTGCTGCCGCCGCCGGAAGTCTGAGCCTGGGCCGCGCGAACCCCCACGAGCAGCACGCCGCCCAGCAGCATCGAGAACAGGATTCGCGTTCGTGCCGACATCGGTGTTTTCCTCGCTCGGAGTTGGACGGCGCGGCAGCCCCTATCCAGGCATCGGCTCGCAGCGAACCGGGAAATAGCGGCGACTTCCCCGATTCCGCAAAGCCCTGTCATCCGCTATTCTATAAGCGGCCCTTCAATCCCTACCCATGAAACCCGAATTTCCGGCGCGGGTTCCGCGCCGGCCAAGACCGGGCGCGCCAGGCGGTGTTGGATGAAGAAGCCCCACTTGAGGCGGCCTCGCCGATTCGAGGAACGAGCATGCAGCTGGCGCAACGTCTGATCCAGCAGGGCAAGATGGCGGAAGCGAACCTGCGCCGCCTGGCGGACCTCCAGGCGGCCCACACCGGCCGGCCGCAGCACGAACTGCTGGTCGAGCACGGTCTGGCCAAGGAGGAAGATGTCCTCGCCGTGCTGGCCGAGGAATTCGGCATGGAGGTGATGGATCTGACGAAAGTAACGGTCGAGCCGGATACGCTGCGCTCCGTGCCCATCAAACTGGTCCACCGCCATACGCTGATGCCGCTCTCGCGCCAGAACGGCACCCTCACGGTAGCCACCGGCGATCCGTTCAACGTCTACGCCCTCGACGAATTGCAGACCCTGACCGGCCTGGCGGTGCGACCGGTGCTCGCCAGCCCGCGCGAAGTCGCCCGGCTCATCAAGACGCACTTCGGCGTCGGTGGCGACACCGTCACGCAGCTGGTTCAGGAACGCCAGGCCGCCGCCGCGGATGGCGTCGAATTGCTGCAAGACCTGGAAGCCGACGACAGCGAAGTCGCCAAGCAGGCGCAGGAAGCCTCGGTCGTGAAGCTGGTGAACCAACTCCTGCTCGAAGCGGCCAACGAACGGGCCAGCGACATTCACATCGAACCGGAAGAAAATCAGCTGCGCATCCGCTACCGCATCGACGGCATCCTGACGACGCAGAAGCTGCCGCCAGAGATTGCCCGCTTTCAGTCGGCCATCATCACCCGGCTGAAGATCATGGCCCGGCTGAACATCGCCGAGAAGCGGCTGCCGCAGGACGGCCGCATCAAGATGCGCGTCAACAACCGCGAGATCGACGTCCGCGTCTCGATCATCCCGATGATTCACGGCGAAGGCATCGTCATGCGTCTGCTCGACAAGGGCCGCATGGTCTTCAACCTGTCGAGCGTCGGTATGTTACCGGACACCTACGCGCAGTTCCGCAAGGTGATCGACCGGCCGCACGGCATCGTGCTGGTCACCGGCCCCACGGGCTCCGGTAAATCGACCACGCTCTACAGCGCCCTGAACGAGATCAAATGCGACGCCGACAAGATCATCACCGTGGAAGACCCGGTTGAGTACCAGCAGCCGGGCATCAGTCAGATTCAGGTCCATGCCAAGATCGGCCTGACCTTCGCGGCTTGTTTACGCAGCATCCTGCGCCACGACCCGGACGTGATCCTCATCGGCGAAATGCGCGACCTGGAAACGGCCGAGAGCGCCATCCAGGCATCGCTGACGGGCCACCTGGTCTTCAGCACGCTGCACACCAACGATGCCCCGAGCGCCTTCACCCGTTTGATCGAAATGGGCATCGAGCCGTTCCTGGTGTCGAGCACGGTGGAAGGCGTGATGGCGCAGCGCCTGGTGCGAACCATCTGCCCGGAGTGCAAGGAGCAGTACCGGCACGACCCGCTGGAGTTGCCCGACGATTTCCCCGACAAGGAAGCCCTGCTCTGGCGCGGCCGGGGCTGCCGCGCGTGCCATGACTCCGGCTATCGCGGCCGGGCCGGCATCTTCGAGCTGATGATTACCGGCGAGGCCATCCGCGAGATGTGCGTGCAGCGCATGAACGCCTCCGCCATCCGCAAGCAGGCGCTCCAGGAAGGCATGATTACCCTGCGGCGCGACGGTTGGCGAAAAGTGCTTCAGGGCATGACGACCATCGAGGAAGTCGCCCGCGTGACGGCGGGCGATATGAGTTAGCCGTTGGCACTTTCCCTGTAGGGTCCGCTGTGCGGACCGTTTTCTCCCTGTGGTCCGCACAGCGGACCCTACCCGTTCGAGTCCGCTTATGCCCGAATTCACCTACGAAGCCATCGCGACTAGCGGTCAGCGCAGCAGCGGCACTCTGACCGCCGGCAGCGAGCGCGAAGCCATCGCCCTGCTCGACGGCCGTGGCCTGTTCCCGGTCAAGATCGCCCAGCAGGCTCAGCGGACTTCGTTTCGCATGGGCGGTTGGGGCCGGCGCGTGCGCGCCGGTCACATGACCAACTTCTATCGGCAGCTGGCCGACCTGCTGCATTCCGGCGTACCGCTCCTGCGCAGCCTGGAACTGCTCGAACGCCAGTCGTCGCAGCCGGCGCTGGCCGAAGTGCTGCGGGAATTACGGGCGCGCGTCGCCGATGGCACCAGCCTGGCCGAAGCGATGGCCCAGCACCCGAACGCCTTCAACGAGCTGGCCGTCAGCATGGTCCGCGCCGGCCAGGAAGGCGGTTTCCTCGAAGACGTGCTCAAACGCATCGCCGACTTCACGGAGCACCAGGAAGACCTGAAGGCCAAGGTGATCGGCGCCCTGGTGTACCCTGTGTTCCTGGCGGTGATCGGCTTTCTGATTCTCAACGCGCTGGTCATCTTCATCGTGCCGCGATTCGAGCCGATCTTCGCCAAATTGCAGGAGAAGGGCGAACTGCCCCCGCTGACGCAATTCCTGATGTCCGCCAGCCATTTCATGCAGGAGCGCGGCTGGATCGTGCTGCTCGGCGCGGGCGTGCTCTTTTATTCGCTCCGGCGCTGGGCCGCCTCCGACGCCGGCCGGCTGCGGCTCGACGGCTGGCGGCTGCGGCTACCGGTGGTCGGCGCGATCTATCTGCAACTGGCATTGTCGCGCTTCACCCGCATTCTCGGCACCCTGCTGCACAACGGCATTCCGATCCTGAAGGCATTGCGCATCGCCAAGGACTCGACGGGCAACCGCGTGTTGACCGACGCGATTGAACAAGCTGCCGAGAACGTCACCAGCGGCAACGCCCTGGCCGCGCCGCTGGGGGCCTGCAAGCACTTCCCGCGCGACATGGTCGAGATGGTGGCCATCGGCGAGGAAAGCAACAACCTGGAAACCGTGCTCCTCAACATCGCCGACAGCATGGAGAAGCGCACCGCCCGCCAGCTCGACCTGTTCGTCCGCATGCTGGAGCCGATGATGCTGCTGGTGATGGCCGGCTTCACGCTGGCCATCGTGGCCGGCCTGCTGCTGCCGGTCTTCAAGATGAGCAGCACGGTCAGGTAACGCCGCTTGCGGTTTTGCACGGCCTCGTCCCAATCGACCAGCCGAAACAATCCGCATAAGCAGAACCTCTTGCCAGGTTCAGGGGTTTATAATCGAGGGAACGAATGGAGGCCGCCGGCTGCCACCGGTAGGCTGAAGGATTATCTGAGCGAGGTCACCGGTCTCATGGTCTCTCCACAACGGCATGTGCGTGTTCGGCTCGGCTTCACCCTGATGGAAGTGCTGGTGGTCGTGGCGATTATCGTCATCCTGGCCGCCGGCGCTGGGGTCATCTATACCCGCTACCTGGACGATGCCCGCGTCGATCAGGCCCGCATCAATGTGCTGGCCCTGAGCCAGACCATCGAGCGCTACAATACCCGGTACGGCGACTTCCCGCCCGACCTGTCCGTGCTGGTCACCTCGATGGACGGCGGTCGTCCGTACCTGGAAGAGAAGGCCCTGCGCGATCCGTGGGGCTCGCCCTACCAGTACGACAAGGAAGGCCCGAAGAACGGCGGCATCAAGCCGGACATTTACTCGCTCGGCTCCAGCCGGGGCACCAACCCGAACACGGTCATCGGCAACTGGCCCATCTCATCGGGCGTGGGTGGACAGTGAACCAAGCAGTGCAGCGAGCGGGGGGCGGCAGCCCCCCGAGGAACGCAGCGCCATCGCGGCGACGGGGGGCGAACGCCCCCTGCCCGTGCGCGCGCCGCGCCTACACGCTGATGGAACTGCTGCTCGTGCTCGCGCTGATCTTGCTGCTGGTCGTCATCGCTTATCCCTCGCTGGACGCCATGTCCGGCGACCTCAAGCTGGCCAGCGCCGCCGACCAGGTGCGCGCCGCCTGGACGCAGGCCCGCACCCGCGCCGTCAACGAGGCCCGGCCCTACCGCTTCGCGCTGGTGCCCGGCAAGGGCAACTACCGCCTGGCTCCCGACGCCCCTGAGTTCTGGGCCGGCGACGGCAGCCAGCCGACTGATGCGACCGTCGAAACCACCGAACGACCGCTGGTCCTCGAACAGCACCTGGCCAAAGGGGTGCGTTTCAACATGCAGGACGCCAGCACGCCGGTGGAACTGGACCCCGGCGACGACTCCTTCCTGCCGCCCGGTTCCGTGGAACTGAGCCGCTACCTGCCCATCGTCACGTTCTTCCCGGACGGCACCTCGCGCGAGGACGTGAGCATCGTCTTCTCGCTGAAGGGCGCCCGGCCGCTGCTGCTGCGGCTGCGCGGCATCACCGGCGCGGTGACGGTGCGTCCGCTGGACGAACTCGTCCCGGAGGGCCAACCATGACCCCCGCCTACCGGATCGGGCCGGCCGGACGAGACGCCCGTAGGGTCCGCTGTGCGGACCACAAACCTGCTCGATGGCGCAACGGTCCGCACAGCGGACCCTACAGGTTTGGTCCGGCGATTCCTCAGACGCCTCGCCGCGCCGGCCTCTCGCTGATGGAAGTGCTAATCGCGCTGGTCATCTTCCTGACCTCGCTGATCGTCATCGGCCGGCTCATTATCATGGGCGGCGAACGGGCGCTCGAAGTGAAGCTCGAAAGTTACGCGACGCAGCTGTGCCAGTCCAAGCTGGCCGAGGTTTCGTCCGGCGCGGTCCCGCTGAGTGGCCAGGGCGAGATGCCCTTCGAGGAAGACCCCAACTGGGTCTGGTCGCTGGAAGCCGAGCAGGCCGACGCTCCCGGACTGTGGCGCGTCAACCTGCGCGTTGCCCGCCAGCAGCCAGCGCAGCCGAAGATCGAATGCAGCATCCGACAACTGGTCCTCGATCCGGCGATCCGCGGCGGCACTTCGTCGGCCGCGCCCGCCGGCACCGATACGCCGACCTCGCCGGAAAACACGTCATCGTCCAACGGCACTTCGTCGGGCGGCACAGGGGGTGGCAGCTCTTCCGGAGGTGGTTCCTCCAAGGGCGGTGGTAGCAGCGGGGGCGGTTCGTCCAAGGGTGGCGGCGGATTTGGCGGCGGCGGTGGTTTCGGTGGCGGCGGATCGTCCAAGGGTAAGGGAGGCAGCTAACCATGTCTCTTCGCCGCTTGACGACAGCACTCCCCTCGCCCCTGGCGGGAGAGGGGAGGCGACACGT
>JAEUIF010000399.1 GCA_016795185.1 Planctomycetia bacterium
GATAAAATTCTACGCTTCGGCGAAGCGTCGCGCACCAATCGGGCGAAGGCTCAGCGTGGCAACTTCCACAACCGCAGCATCCGTTCCTCGCCGCCGGTGAGGACACATTCTCCATCCGGCGCGATGGCTGCCGTGAGGACGCGCGTCGCGTCCGCCTTGAGGTGAGCGATGGCCTGGCGGCTCGGCACGTCCCAGACCCAGAGCGTCCCGTCCTGACAGGCCGCCAGCCGACGGCCATCCGGCGTGAAGGCGAGGTGCGCGAAGCCCGTGCCCGTGGCCTGACATTGTCCCACCGGCCTGCCGTTCAGGATGTCCCACCAGCGCAGCGTCGCATCCTGGCTGCTGCCGGAGACTGCCAGGCGGCCGTCAGGTGAGACTGCCAGGCAGGTCACTGGCCCGGCGTGCCCTTCCAGGCTGCGCAGCATCCGGCCCGATTCGACTTCCCAGACGCGCACCGCGCAATCGACCAGTGCGACCCCGCGCTGCTTGGCTTCGGCCTCACCTCCGCCGGACAGTGCGCGCCGGCCATCGGGTGCGAACGCGACGCAACGCACGCCCGTCGCATGGCCCTTGAAGCGGCGGACTTCGCGCCCCGTTTCCAAATCCCACAGCCGGACCATGCCGTCGTACGGACTGCCCGACAGCGCTTGGCGGCCATCCGCGGCAAGGGCCAGGCAGCGATGCACCCAACCGGAGAAGCAGCGCACCTCCCGGCCGCGCTCCACGTCCCAGCAGCGCAGCGTCAGGTCCGCGCTGCCCGACAGCAATTGTTTGCCGTCCGGAGCGAAGGCCACCGCCAGCACGCTGTTGCCGTGACCGTGCAGGCAGCGGACTTCGCGCCCGCTGGCCACCTCCCACAAGCGGATGGTGCGGTCGGCGCTGCCAGAGGCCGCCCATTGGCCGTCGGGCGAGAACGCGAGACAGGTGACCGCATCCTCATGTCCGGTGAAGCTGCGCACCTGGTTCGAGCGCGGCTCCGGGACGCGCGCTGACGGCGCGGCGGCCCAGAAGCGTTCGCGCGGTTCGGGGCGCGGTGGTTCGGGAGCCACGACCGGTGGCGCTGGGGGCGGAGGCGCGCTCACTGCCGGCCCCAGCCGATGCGCGACCTCGGCAAAGCTCTTCGGGCGCTCGTCGGGGGCTTCGGCCAGGCAGGCTTCGAGCAGGTCGGCCAGCGGTTCCGGCAGCGCGCGCCAGTGCTTCCGCAACGGCTGCGCGGTGCGGAACAGCGCGAAGCAGCAGGTCTTGCCGAAGCCGAAAACGTCGGAGTGCGGGCCGATCCGCGCGCCGGGCAGCCTGCCCATCTGCTCCGGGGCCGCGTAGTCGAGCGTGCCCGCCACGCTGGCGCCGATGGCCGTGCGCTCGCTGGCCCGTTGCCGCAGCACGTCCTGCTTCAGCGCCAGGCCGAAGTCGATCAGCTTGACGCGCCAGCCGCCGTCGTCGCGGCGCACGAGCAGATTGGCCGGCTTCACGTCGCGGTGCAAGACGCCCCGACGATGGGCGGCATGCAGCGCGTCGGCCACGGGCACGGCCAGCGCCCGCAGGTCGTCCGCCGTCAGCGCTCCCTGTTGCTGAATCAGGTCGGCCAGCGTCTGGCCTTCAAAGTAGTCCATCACCAGGTAAGGATGCTCGCGGCCGGCGTCCGCGAAGTCGCAGTCGCGCAGCCGGACGATGGCGGGGTGTTCGAGTTCTTCCAGCACCTGGGCTTCGCGGAAGACTTCGCTCACCTCGCGGTCGAGGCCGTCCAAACGCAGTGCCTTGACGACGACGCGCGAGCCCGAGTTGCGGTGCCGGCAGAGGAAGACCACGCCGAAGCCGCCCGCCCCCAGGATGCGCAGCGGTTCGTACTTGGCGGTGGGAAACAGTCCGAAACGTTCGGGCGCGGTGGCGGCGGCCTCGCGGTAATCGGCCAACGCCTCATCCCACTGGCGGCGCTCCAGGGCGGCGCGGAAGGCGTTGTGCCGGGCGGCAGCGCGAGCGGTCGGTTCGGCGACCACGACCGCCACGCCCTCGAAGCAGCGCTGGGCCGACTCGAAGTCCCCGGCGGCGACTTCTAGCATGCCGAGCCCGTTCTGTAGCGCGGGCAGTTCGCGGCGCTGCGCGTCGGGCAGCGCCAGGAACCGCTGCATCAGGGCGCGCACCAGGCGGCGGTCACCGTCGCCTGCGATCGCCAGGCTATCGTCGGGCCGCAGCGCGCGCCCGCGCAGTCGGTGGTCTTCGAGCAGCCGCAGCACGGCCTGGCCGAGTTCCTGCATCTGCTGTCCCTGGCGCTGCAACTCCCATTTGATGTCGAGCACGTCGCCGTGCGTTTCCACCAGCACGGCACGCACGTCGTCGAGCATGGCTTCCAGCTGCGCCCCATGCTGGCCGAGGAGTTCGGTCAGCGCATCGAGGCCCGCCTGCTGGTGGCGGTCGAGAGCTTCCAGCTGGCCGACGACCAGACCCTGGAACAATTCGCGGTCCAGTTCGACCTGGCGGCGGAAAAAGTAGCGCACCGCGGCGGCCAGCACCGGCGCGCCTTCGCGGGGCCGCAGGGCCACGAACCGCGCCAGCGCGGGACAGCCGGCGTCGCGCAGATAAATGGCCACGTCGTCGAGCACCTGACCTTCCGCCGTCAGCAGGCTGGCCGGGTCGGCGAAGCGGGCGAAGGCACCCGCACGCTCGGCGAGCACCTTCGGTTCCAGCACACCGTCGGTGAGCAGGCCCGCTTTACGGGCCAGGCGCAGCTGGCGCAGGCACTGCATGCGGAACTCGCCGCCGTGGTCCGCCAGCGGGGTGTTATCGAGGAAGCCCTGCACCTGCTGGCGAAACGCCTGCACCTCGCGCGGCTGCATCAGCACCCGACAGCGGTCCCAGAGCGAATCGCCTGCCAATGCCAGTTCGATGGCCTTCCAGCCCTGGGCGTTGGCATGCTGCAAGGCGGTGGTCAGCCGCTGGCTCTGGTCGGTGAAGCGGCGCAACAGAAAGTTGACGACGGCATCGGTGCCTTCCTTGGCCGCGATCAGCCCGACGGCTTTGCAAGCGCCGTCCACGAGCAGCTTCAGGGCGAGCGTCGAGACATTGAGGACGATGGCCATGACGGGTCCGTTGGTGTTAGGGTGCTGCGCGAACGTTTCATCGGCAGGATGCTGGATACACCAGACAAACTGTGCATCATTTTACGCGAACACGACGCTTGCCCTATCTCAGTTGTTCGCCGCGGGAGGGCAGGCGTCGTCGAACGGCCGGTTTTCCGGGAAATTTTGGGGTTATTTTCGGATTTCCCGCAAAAATGCCCCATTTTTCGGGAATGTGCGATTGACAACGGCTGTCGGCCCATCTAATCTGCCGTGAATTGTGCGGTTTTTTCGGTCCTCCGACCCAACCCAAGGGAGCCCTTCATGGCCAAAGCAGCCCCCAAGAACAAGGCGTTGACCAAGTCCCAGATCATCGCGGCGCTTGCCGAGAAGGTCGGTATCAGCAAGAAGGAAGTGGCGACCTTCCTCGACGCGCAGGCCGAACTGGCCTACAAGAACGCCAAGAACTCCTTCGTGGTGCCGGGCATCGGCAAGCTGGTGCTGGTGCAGCGCAAGGCCCGTGTCGGCCGCAACCCGCAGACCGGCGAGAAGATCAACATCGCCGCCAAGAAGGTCGTCAAGTTCCGCGTGGCCAAGGCCGCGAAGGACGCGATCCTCGGCGTCAAGTAAACGCAGCGCTCCCTGGCATCGCGCCGTTCATCGAACGCGCGGCTGGCCCGCTCGAATCCGGGCCGGCCGCGCGTTCCCGATGCCCTGTCGCCATCCCGCCTCGCATCCGTAGGTCAGGCTTTCCAGCCTGACCGCACTACCCGCGACATGCCGCACACCGCGGGCGCTTCCGTCAGGCCCGTAGGTCAGGCTTTCCAGCCTGACCGCACTACCCGCGACATGCCGCACACCGCGGGCGCTTCGGTCAGGCTGGAAAGCCTGACCTACAGACTCGCCAGCCTGTTGCGTTCCAGCCCGAATGTGCCATAATCGTCGTTTGGCTTCACCATCCCACCGAAGGAACGTCGTTCCGTCCCTCTCTCCATCACGTAAGGGGAACCCCATGCGTCGGCTCCGAAGACCCTTCATCTCGTTTCTGAGTCTGTGCGCGCTGGTAGTCGCCGGCGCGGCGCTCGCCCCCGCCGCCGAGGGCGACAAGATCAAGGTGCTGATTATTGACGGCCAGAACAACCACGACTGGCGCTCGACCACGCCGGTCATGAAACAGATCCTCGAAAAGAGCGGCCGGTTCACGGTGGATGTGGCCACCACGCCCAGCAAGCCCGCGCTGCCGCCCGAACCCAAGGACGCCACCGACGCCGAACTGGCCAAGTACAAGGAAGCCCTGGCCAAGTACGCCGACGACTACGCCAAGTTCAAGAAAGACCCCGGCACGTTCAACCCGGACCTGACCAAGTATCACGTCATTCTCAGCAACTATAACGGCGCGGCCTGGCCGGAAGCCGTCAACAAATCGCTGGAAACCAACCTGAGCGAAGGCAAGATCGCCCTGGTGATCGTGCATGCCGCCAACAACAGCTTCGGCAACTGGCAGGAATACAACAAGATGATCGGCATGGGCTGGCGCGGCAACACCGGCGGCGACCGCCTGTTCTTCGACGACCAGGGCACGCCGATGAAGATCGAGAAGGGCAAGGGCGACGGCGCTGGCCACCGCGCCGGCGGCAACTGGCCGGTGATCGTCCGCGACTCGGAGCATCCCATCACCAAGGGCATGCCCCGCCAGTGGATGCACGCCTCGGATGAACTCTACGACAACATGCGCGGCCCGATTGAAAACGTGAAGGTGCTGGCCACGGCTTATTCGACCGGCACCAAGGTCCACGAACCGATGATCTGGACGGTGTCCTACGGCAAGGGCCGTGTCTTCCACACGCCGATGGGCCACGACGTCAACGCCATGCGCTGCGTCGGTTTCGCCACCACCCTGCTGCGCGGCACCGAATGGGCCGCCACCGGCAAGGTGACGCTGCCCATCCCGGAGAACTTCCCCGGCCCGGACAAGGTCAGCTCGCTGCCGAAGTAAACACGTTTCGTAGTTCCGCCTTCAGGCGGCGAATCGCTCGCTATTTGAGGGTTGTTCTGCGAACCCGCTTCATGCATCAACCAGACAGCGGCCAACGATTCGCCGCCTGAAGGCGGAACGACAAACCCAATGGCTCACCCATCGACCCCGGCGGGCTTCTCGAAGCCCGCCGGGGTTTTCGCCGCGCGGAGTTCTCTGGTGTTCGGCCCCAAATCTCGCTAAGCTGAGGGCGAATAAGGACGTGCAGGCTGGACCGTCTCTCCCGACCACCTACCCGAAGGTCCGCGATGTCGGAAGGCACCGAACACACCGAAATTCCCACGCCCTTGTCCCGGCGCGCCCGCGCCAGCGAACCGATGCTCTCGCTGGCCGACGACGGCGAACACAATGGCGCCGCCGTCGAGGCTCCGCCGTTGCGCGAGCCTTCGCTCGCGCCCGACGACGGTAGCACCGCCGCCCGCTCGACCATCCAGGACCTCGAAGACCGCATCCGCAAGCTGGAGCAACAGTACGCCGCCCTGCAAGACACCAAGGTGATCGAGGAGCGGGTCGTCCAGCGCCTCAGCAATCGCATGCGGCGCAAGGGCACGACGGCCGCGCAGACGCAGATTCGCGAAGCGGTCTCGTTCGATCCGGACCCGCTGCCCGCGCCGCCGGAAGAGCCGGCCATGCCCGTGGCCCGCGCCCTGACGAACGAGACGCCCACGCCGGCCCCCGCGCCCGTGGCCCGGCCGATGGAGGTGCCCGTCGCCCAGGTGGCGATGGCTCCCGTCGCGCCGCTGTCCTCGCCGAACATTCATGTGCCCGCGCCGGCCGCCGCGCCGTCGCGCTTCGCCTGGATGCTGACCACCGTCTGGATCCTCGAAGGGCTCAACGAAGTCCGCGTGATGATCCGCATGTTCGGCGACCCGCGCTACCGGCTCGGCTGGCTGAACCGCCTGATCCCGCTCGTCTTCCTGGGCCTGCTGATCTTTTCCGACTGGAGCACGCTCACCTGGCTGTTCCCCTGGAACGCCTTGCCCGTGGTCGGCTGGATGATCAACAAGCTGATCCTGCTGATATTCGGCTTCATCACCTTCAAGATTCTGACGCGCGAGGCCCGGCGGTATCAGGAAACGATCCCCGATGCCCCCGGGGCACCCCGCGCCTGACCTTGTTCGTAGTTCCGCCTTCAGGCGGTCTTCGGCAGGCACCTGGCAACTCCTTCACCACTCGAATGGAATCGAGACCCACCATGATCCGACTCGGCGTCAACATCGACCATGTGGCTACCGTGCGGCAAGCTCGGCGCGCGGCGGAACCCGACCCGGTGCAGGCCGCGGTCCTGGCCCTGCTGGGCGGCGCCGACGGCATCACCGTGCATCTGCGCGAGGATGCCCGGCACATCCAGAAGCGCGACGTGCAGCTGCTCCGTCAGCTGCTGCCGACGGGCCTGAACCTCGAATTGTCCGTGGCCGAGGACATCGTCGAGTTCGCGGTGAACCTCAAGCCCGACCAGGCGACCCTGGTGCCCGAACGCCGCGAGGAGCTGACGACCGAAGGCGGTCTGGACGTGGTCGCCCACGAGGCAGCCGTGGCGAAGGCCATCGAGCGCCTGAAGGCGGCCGGCATCGCGGTCGCGGTCTTCGTCGATCCGAACATTCGCCAGATCGAAATCTCCAAGCTGCTCGGCGCGACCGCCGTCGAGATTCAGACCGCCAGCTACTCCGAGGCCCGCACGCCCGCCGACCGCGAGCGCGAACTGGACGCGCTGCACGAATCGGGCACCTATGCCCGCGACCACAAGTTGCACCTGCACATGGGCCACGGCCTGAACTACACGAACGTCCGGCCGTTGCTGAAGCGCATTCCCGCGCTGGAGGAAGTGAACATCGGCCACAGTATTGTCTCGCGCGCCGTCTTGGTCGGCATGGAACGCGCCGTGCGCGAGATGAAGGAAGCGCTGCGCGGCGGGTAGGGCGACGCCTCACTTTCCTGAGTTCGCTGACAGCTGATGGCTGACAGCTGTCAGCTATGGCTGAACGAAAACCTCATTTCCTGCCGAGACACAAATCCACACACCAGCAACCGCGCACATGCTCCCCCGGTGCGCGGCAGTGCTTCAGCATGTCCGCGTTGGTGCAGCCAGCGTCTTCGAGAGCATCGGCGAGGATGGGCAGCCGGTCGAAGGCGCGCTCGTCATAGATGGCGATGGCAAGCGAGACGACCGTCGCGGTGCGCCACGCGGGATCGCAGACTACCGGGCGGAACGGGTTGCCGAAGATGTCGCGCAATATGGCGGACTGGGCGAAATCCTCTCGGAGACGGGCCGCCACCATGTTACTGCCGGCCCAATCGAAGTCATCGTCCGGTCGAAAAGGGCAGGCAGTTCCAATCGCCGCCGACGCGGCGTAGTCCGCGGCATTTCGAGCCATCAGTCGAGGTTGCGCACTGAATGAAACGGCGATGGCCTGCAACAGCGCAAACTTCGCATCTCCAGATGGTTCATGACAATGAACCGAGATGCCAAGCAACTCATCGGCGCTGCGTGTCGCAGAAACTCCCAGGACTGCGCTTTCTTCGGTGGTCAGCGGGAACATGCGCTGCTGCAATTGATGGAAGGTGTGCCAGTCAGTTTTTGCGACTATGGCCTGGTCAAAGCCCTGGCGCAGCGATTGGTCTTTAACGAGGTGCAGTATTCGCTGGCAGAATGCAAATGCAGCCATTTGAAACTTGCGTTTAGTGCCTCGGCCCTCCAGGCCGCACCACATTGGCTGAGGGGTAGAGCAGGTTAGCCACTCCGCTTCGGTCATCGAACGTCTCCCGCGAACTGGTTCCAACCTGGCTTTGACTTCGCTGCCCCAGGGGGAATACGATAGAATGCCATTGGAGTTTTGCCGTCGGCCGGATGACGCTGAACCATCGCTAACTCACCCTGGTGGACTGCCGTGCTGATCGATACCGACAACCTGGTAACTGTGGAACAGTTTCGCGACAACCTCGCCCAGTATATCGATACGGCCCGCGCGGGCGGCAGTCCGTTGGCCGTGACGCAGAACGCCGAGGTCGTCGGGGTGTTCATGAGCAAGGCGGAATACGAGGCGCTGTGCGGCGCGGCCGTCAAGGAATTGCTGACCGCTCGCGCCGACGGCCCCACCATCGCGCACGCCGATGTCCGTAAGCAGATGCGACAGATCGTCCAGCGCGCGGCCCGCAAGTCATGACGCGCCGCAAGCCCCGCGAACTGCGCTGGGTGGCCCCCGCCCGCGACGACCTGGCCGCCATCGTGGAGCACATTGCACAGCGGGCTCCGGACACGGCGAAGGAATTCGCCGAGCGCCTGCTGGATCACGTCGAAATACTGGCCCACCAGCCCCACGTCGGTTCGATCTGCGAGTCCTATCCGAAGGCGCGTTACCTCGTGCATGGCAACTTTGTGATTTACTACACGGTCCACCGGCAAGAGGTCGTAGTTCGCGCCGTCGTGCGCGGCGCACGTCTTTTTCGCGCCGACTGGCTGCGCCGGCAGTAGGAATTTAACTTTTGTCGAGCAGCAAATCCACACACCAGCAACCGCGCACGTGCTCACCCGGCTCGCGGCAGTGCTTCAGCAGGTCCTGGTTGTCGCAGCCGGCGTCTTCGAGAGCATCGGCGAGAATGGGCAGGCGGTCGAAGGCACGGTCGTCGTAGATGCCAGTGGCGAGGGAGACGACGGTCGAAGTGAGCCAGGTGCGAACGAGGACCACGGGTTGAAAGGGGTTTCCGAATATATCGCCGAACAGTCTCCGGTGGGCAACACTCTCAGCGGCATCGCCGCCCGATGCGTAAGCAGCTTCAAAATCGGGATTGGTCGCATGGGCCACGGCGGCACATGCCCAATAGCTAACATCGTGGACTGGATCCGCATTGGGCGAAATGGTCAAGTAGGCAGCGCCAGCTGCATGAAAAGCGCTGAAGACGGAATTTCGATCAGGAGAAGGCTCCGTGCGATGTAATGCGATGGCGCTGCGATACGCTTCCTCAAGTCGTTCCGCATCATCAGCACTCAGTGCGTCCAGTGCGGACCAATTCGGGTCACCATAAACAACGTCCGCCATTGCGGCGATCGGGAGATACGCATTCGCGGCCTGATGTGCTGCGTCCAACACCTCTTTTTCTTCGACAAGTTCATCGGCGCGAAGCTCAGCTACCTTTACCGCCGCTTGACTGCGTGGATCGGTCATGAGGTGGCGAATTCGGGTGCAGCACGCGCAATCAAACAACTGTAGCTTGCGTTTGCTGGAACGGGATCGGACGTAGTCCACCATCCGCCCTAAATCCTCATTGTTCAGCCACCATTCAAAATCAATCATCGCGTAGCCCTTTTCGTTTCAGCCCCGCAACAATTGCTGCTGGCACGCCGCGCGCCGCCTTCGTAAGATGATACTGTCTCCAACCCTCTGGCTACGCCGCGAGCGGCTTGTCGCGATGAAACGCACCCAGTCCAGGGCCCAGCCCTCGCTGCTCCGCGAACTCAACACCCGGCAGGTGCTGTCGGCCATCCAGGCTTGCGGCCCGCTGTCCCGCGCCGAAATTACCCGGCAGACCGGCATCAGTGGGCCGACCGTCACCCGCACCGTCTCCGCGTTGCTCGAAGCCAACCTGCTCGAAGAAGGCGACCTCCGGCAATCGCCGCTCGGGCGGCCCGGTCGGGTGCTCAGCCTGGCCAGCAAGAAAGTCGCGGTGCTCGGCATCGTCGTCGAACCGCAGCGCTGCGAACTGGTGTCCGCCGGACTCGATGGGCAGATTCACGCCGACAGCGTCCGCAGCTTTGCCACGCCTTCCACCTACGCGGACTTCATCAAGGCCTTCGCCAAGCAGGTCAAGGCGGCCAGCCACGAACGGCAGACCAACGTGCTCGGCCTGGGTGTCACCGTGCCCGGCCTGCTCAACCGCTGGGACAAGCGCATCCTGGTGTCGCCGAACGTGCATCAGATCGACGGCCGGCCGCTCGAAGCGGACCTCCAGAAAGAACTGGGCCTGGATACGCTCATCGTCCAGGAATCGCACGCGCTCTGCCTGGCCGAGCAACTCTACGGCGCGGCGCAGGCGGTGAGCGACTTTGCCATGCTCGATATTTCGAGCGGCCTGGGCCTGGGGGTCATCACGGGCGGACGCAACCTGCTCGGCCATAGCGGGCTGGCCGGCGAGTTGGGGCATATTACCGTAGAGCTGAACGGCCGGCCGTGTGGCTGCGGCAATCGGGGCTGCCTGGAAACCGTCGCCTCCGATACCGCCCTGGCCACGATGATTTCCGAGCGCATCGGCCGGACGCTGTCGATGGACGAGATCGTCGCCGCGGTGCAAGCGGGCGAGCTGCAAGCCGACGCCGAGTTCGGCCGGATGTTAGAGTATCTGGCAGTGGGTATCGCGGTGGTCATCAACGTCTTCAATCCGCAGAAGCTGTTCATCTACGGCCGAGCCTTCGACGCCGATCCGCGTCTGTTCGACCGACTGCTGGAACTCACCCGCCGTCGGACGCTGCCGCCGTCGCTGGCCGATTGCGAGATTATCCGCGCCCGGGGAAGCAAAAAACAGGGCGCAGTCGCCGCCATCATCCAGCAACTGACGGGGATGAGCGAACCGTAACCGTTTACGGTTTAGCAGATGCAAACTTGAACGCGACTACGGTGGAATTATACTTTATTTTTTATTTTTGATTTACCTCGCCTGTGGGCCCGCCTACAATGGCGCGAAACACCTGCCGCCGCGCCATCAACGTACCTGCCGTCCGCCCAGTTGACCGTTGCGATCCTGCTGCTCCACTGCGAAACCGCCAGCGGGAAGTCCGGGGGGAACTGCCGATGAAACCTGCCACCGCGTCCGCGCTCCGTCTGTCGTTCCTGGCGCTGATCCTGGTCCTGCCGGCGGACGCCGTCGGTCAATCCGCCGAGGGCATCGAGTTCTTCGAGAAGAAGATTCGGCCGCTGCTGATCGACCAGTGCCATAAGTGCCATGCGGGCGACAAGGTCAAGGGCAGTCTGCGCCTGGACAGCGGCGAGGCCATCCGCAAGGGCGGCGACAACGGCACCGCCATCGTGGCGGGCGATCCGGACAAGAGCCTGCTCATCAAAGCGGTGCGCTACCAAGATGAACTCCGCATGCCGCCGCGCTCGAAGCTGAGCGACCAGCAGATTGCGGACCTGACGGCCTGGGTCAAGATGGGCGCGCCCTGGCCGGCGAGCTTCGAGAAGAAAGCGGGCATCGCCGAAGCGTTTAACTTGCTCGAACGCAAGAGCAAGCACTGGTGCTGGCAGCCCATCAAAGCAGAGAATCCGCCAGCCGGCGGCGGCGACTGGGTGCGCAGCCCGATTGACGCTTTCATCCAGGCGAAGCTGCAAGCGTCGGGTCTGAAGCCCGCGCCGGCCGCGGATCGCCGCACGCTGATTCGCCGCGTCTATTTCGACCTGATCGGCCTGCCGCCCACGCCCGCCCAGCTCGACGCCGCGCTGAACG